>NZ_JAENDM010000001.1:0-290228 GCF_019375075.1 Escherichia sp. XD33 | reverse complement strand
GTTTCTCCGGTCCTAAGACATCAATCATCTGCTCTCCAATGACTAGTCTAAAAACTAGTATTAAGACTATCACTTATTTAAGTGATATTGGTTGTCTGGAGATTCAGGGGGCCAGTCTAGACTCATGATATGTCTAAATTACCAACAGGTGTCGAGATTAGAGGTAGATACATTCGCATCTGGTTCATGTTTCGAGGAAAACGATGTCGGGAAACATTAAAAGGCTGGGAGATTACAAACAGTAATATTAAAAAGGCCGGAAATTTAAGAGCGCTGATAGTTCATGAAATAAACTCCGGTGAATTTGAGTATTTAAGACGTTTTCCCCAGTCCAGCACTGGGGCAAAAATGGTGACAACGAGAGTCATAAAAACGTTCGGAGAGCTTTGTGATATCTGGACAAAAATTAAAGAGACAGAGTTAACAACAAACACAATGAAGAAAACGAAATCACAATTAAAAACACTCAGAATAATAATTTGTGAAAGTACCCCGATATCACATATTCGTTATAGCGATATCTTAAACTACCGGAATGAACTGCTGCATGGAGAAACGCTTTACCTGGATAATCCAAGATCCAACAAAAAAGGAAGAACCGTGCGCACAGTTGATAACTATATCGCCCTGCTCTGTTCGCTGTTGCGTTTTGCGTATCAGTCGGGATTTATATCAACCAAACCATTTGAAGGAGTAAAAAAATTACAGCGAAACAGAATAAAGCCTGATCCGTTATCTAAAACAGAATTCAATGCATTAATGGAAAGTGAAAAAGGACAGAGCCAGAACTTGTGGAAATTTGCCGTTTACTCAGGACTTCGTCACGGGGAACTGGCAGCTCTGGCGTGGGAGGATGTGGATCTCGAAAAGGGAATAGTGAATGTCAGAAGAAACCTGACGATACTTGATATGTTCGGTCCCCCAAAAACAAATGCCGGGATCCGAACAGTAACACTACTGCAGCCTGCTCTTGAAGCACTGAAGGAGCAATACAAACTGACCGGGCATCATCACAAAAGCGAAATCACCTTTTATCATCGGGAGTACGGCAGAACCGAAAAGCAAAAACTGCATTTTGTTTTCATGCCCAGGGTGTGTAACGGAAAACAAAAACCTTATTACTCGGTAAGCAGTTTGGGGGCAAGGTGGAATGCAGCAGTAAAACGTGCTGGTATTCGCCGCCGTAATCCGTACCATACGCGGCATACTTTTGCCTGCTGGCTGTTGACGGCAGGAGCGAACCCGGCATTTATAGCCAGCCAAATGGGGCATGAAACTGCGCAGATGGTGTATGAAATTTACGGTATGTGGATTGATGACATGAACGACGAACAGATAGCCATGTTGAATGCGCGGTTATCGTAGTTGCAAAGTTTGCCCCCAATTTGCCCCATTTAGTACCAGAGAACTGAAATAATGCAAGAAAATCAACAAATTACAAAGAAAGAACAATACAACCTGAACAAATTACAAAAACGTCTGCGTCGTAACGTGGGCGAAGCCATTGCTGACTTCAATATGATTGAAGAAGGCGATCGCATCATGGTTTGCCTCTCCGGGGGTAAAGACAGCTATACCATGCTGGAGATTCTGCGCAATTTGCAGCAAAGCGCGCCAATCAATTTTTCGCTGGTGGCTGTTAACCTCGATCAAAAGCAACCGGGCTTCCCGGAACACGTTCTGCCCGAGTATCTTGAAAAGCTGGGCGTTGAGTACAAGATTGTTGAAGAGAATACTTACGGTATCGTGAAAGAGAAGATTCCAGAGGGCAAAACCACTTGCTCACTGTGTTCTCGCCTTCGTCGCGGTATCCTTTATCGTACCGCAACGGAACTGGGGGCGACGAAGATCGCGTTGGGTCACCATCGTGACGATATCCTGCAAACGTTGTTCTTAAATATGTTCTACGGCGGTAAGATGAAAGGTATGCCTCCGAAACTGATGAGCGATGATGGCAAACATATCGTTATTCGTCCGCTGGCCTACTGCCGCGAGAAAGATATTCAGCGATTTGCCGATGCAAAAGCGTTCCCGATTATTCCGTGCAACCTGTGCGGTTCACAGCCTAACCTGCAACGTCAGGTGATTGCTGACATGTTGCGTGACTGGGATAAACGTTATCCAGGGCGTATCGAGACGATGTTCAGCGCGATGCAGAATGTGGTGCCGTCGCATCTGTGCGATACCAACCTGTTCGATTTCAAAGGCATCACCCACGGTTCTGAAGTGGTTAACGGGGGTGATCTGGCGTTTGATCGCGAAGAGATCCCACTACAACCGACGGGCTGGCAGCCAGAAGAAGATGAAAATCAGTTGGATGAGTTACGGCTGAATGTGGTTGAAGTGAAATAACCAGGATAGCGCCCGATGCGCAAGCGTATCGGGCTACTCTTATGGAGGCCGGATAAGACGCGGCCAGCGTCGCATCCGGCAATCCCGAATAAGATGTTTACTCTTGCACCCGGCAATTCAACATTTCATTATTTTAATAACCGCACCCGGCACGTTTTTCCTTTAATCTTCCCGCCCTGTAACTGTTTCCATGCTTTATGAGCAACAGCCTGACGGACCGCGACATAGACATGCGCCGGATGCACGGCGATTTTGCCAATATCTGCGCCATCAAGCCCGATATCTCCTGTCAGTGCACCTAATACATCACCCGGGCGCATTTTGGCTTTTTTCCCGCCATCGATACACAACGTTGCCATTTCTGCTTCCAGCGTCGCAATGGAACTATTAGCTGGCGGCGTTTGCCAGTTAAGTTTTATCTGCAACATGTCAGAAATGATATTGGCCCGCTGTGCTTCTTCCGGAGCACAGAAACTGATCGCCAGACCGCTATTTCCTGCACGAGCTGTACGACCGATGCGATGTACATGAACTTCAGGGTCCCACGCCAGCTCAAAGTTCACCACCAGCTCAAGCGATTTAATATCCAGACCACGCGCAGCAACATCAGTCGCGACCAGTACACGGGCGCTACCGTTAGCAAAACGTACCAGGGTCTGATCGCGATCGCGTTGCTCCAAATCGCCGTGTAATGACAATGCACTTTGCCCTTCTTCATTCAGCGCGTCGCAGACAGCCTGGCAATCTTTTTTGGTATTGCAAAACACCACGCAAGAGGATGGCTGATGCAAGCTTAATAACCGTTGCAACAGAGGAATTTTGCCTTTGCTGGATGTCTCATAAAATTGTTGTTCAATGGGTGGCAAAGCATCTGTTGAGTCAATTTCAATCGCCAAAGGATCGCGTTGCACTCGTCCGCTGATTGCAGCGATGGCTTCCGGCCAGGTTGCCGAAAACAGAAGCGTCTGTCGAGATGCAGGCGCAAAACGGATGACATCATCAATGGCATCGCTAAATCCCATATCCAGCATGCGGTCGGCCTCATCCATCACCAGCGTATTCAACGCATCCAGTGATACCGTGCCTTTTTGCAGGTGATCCAGCAAACGCCCCGGCGTTGCCACGATAATATGCGGCGCATGTTGCAACGAATCACGCTGCATACCGAACGGTTGACCACCGCACAACGTCAAAATTTTGGTATTTGGCAGAAAACGCGCCAGCCGACGCAATTCACCTGCCACCTGATCCGCCAGTTCACGCGTAGGACACAGCACTAAAGCCTGGGTTTGAAATAGCGACGCATCAATTTGCTGTAACAAGCCGAGGCCAAAAGCCGCCGTTTTGCCGCTGCCGGTTTTCGCCTGCACGCGAACATCTTTTCCGGCAAGGATCGCCGGAAGCGCGGCGGCCTGCACCGGCGTCATGGTTAAATAACCCAACTCATTAAGGTTCGTGAGTTGGGCGGGAGGCAAAACATTCAGGGTAGAAAAAGCGGTCACAATCTATTCTCATGGTCATCGACGCAAAGTTAGCAGGCGCGTATCCTCGCAGATCTACGCTCACGATGCGACAATTTAATCGGTTCTTCATCGGGTGGTGGGTCAGGCATGGGTTGCGGGCGAGGGATCGGATCGGGCACTGGAACAGGATCGCCAGGAATCGGTTCAGGGACAGGAATTTGCAAATAAATAAGTGTCGTCATATTTCCCTCTGGTCATTGGGTGGACTCTTAAAGGGTAGACGCTGATAAATAACAGGCAAAAAAAAGCCGACTCATCAAAGTCGGCGTCGTACGAATCAATTGTGCTATGCAGTAATTCAAAAAAGGAAGTAAGACAATATGGAGCGCAACGCCCATCGCTTGACGTTGCATTCACCTGCAAGAGAGATATTGCCCTGAATGGGTAGAGAGTTTATTGACTTCGCTCAAACTTTGCGGCGTTTTTGTATACAGACAGCCGGAAAAATTGCTTTTGTTACAACCATTTACTACGATGCAACCATAAAGCAACACCACCAATAAGAACAACTAACAGAATACAAAAAATTGAAAATCCGAATTGCCACCCGCCGCCAGGGATCCCACCAAGGTTGACGCCAAATAACCCGGTCAGAAAGGTACTGGGTAAAAAGACCATTGCCATCAACGACATTGTATAGGTACGACGAGCTAAATTTTCCTGCATCACCTGAGCGATTTCATCCGCCATCACGCCAGTCCGTGCTATACAGGCGTCGATTTCGTCAAGGCCGCGCCCAAGGCGATCGGCAATATCCTGCATCCGACGGCGTTGGTCATCGCTCATCCACGGCAAACGTTCACTGGCAAGACGAGCATAAACATCACGTTGCGGTGCCATATAGCGACGCATCACAATTAATTGTTTGCGCAGCAGAGCCAGGAATCCACGCGGTGGAATTTGCTGATCAAGGAGATTATCTTCAAGGTCGATAATTTTATCGTGCAGCTGCTCGATAAATTCACTGGAATGATCGGTCAACGCATCGCACACATCCACCAGCCATCCCCCGCAATCGGTCGGACCCGTGCCCTCTTCCAGATCGCTCACCACATCGTCCAGCGCCAGCACTTTGCGTTGTCGGGTCGAAACAATTAACCGCCCGTCCATATATACACGCATGGCGACCAGTTGATCGGGGCGTTCATCGGTGCTGCCGTTTATACAGCGCAATGTAATCAGCGTGCCTTCACCGAGACGGCTGACTCGGGGACGCGTGCTCTCGCCCGCCAGCGCATCACGTACGTTATTGGGAAGCAGCGGTGTTGTCGCCAGCCATTGGGCGCTATCATGGTGTACATAATTAAGGTGGAGCCAACAGGGATGCGCTTCATCAATCACATCTGTATTTTCCAGCGGTTTAACGCCGCCTCTACCATCCAGCATCCAGGCAAATACTGCATCCGGGACATTAACGTCCGATCCCTTAATCGCTTCCACAGTGCCTCCATCATCAACGCATTATTTTGTAGTCTAGCCTTCTGGCCCTGTTACGCAACATCTCATCACCCCATTACCCTGAAATGATTAATAAAATTCTGTCTAAATTGAATACAAAAAGCAAAATGCTTTTCCGTATACAAACCGTGTGAAGTGTTAAATAGCGTCTATCATTATCAGAATTATCTGATCATATGACGTGGCTTTTTTGCGATCGGATAGCAACAAAAATTGATAAAAATAACGGGATCTCAATGATTACGCACAACTTCAATACCCTGGACTTACTCACCAGTCCTGTCTGGATCGTTTCGCCCTTTGAGGAACAGTTAATTTATGCCAATAGCGCGGCGAAACTGTTGATGCAAGACCTCACGTTTAGTCAGCTACGAACCGGACCCTATTCCGTCTCCTCACAAAAAGAACTGCCGAAATACCTCTCCGATCTGCAAAACCAACACGATATTATCGAAATCCTCACTGTTCAGCGTAAAGAAGAGGAAACAGCATTGAGCTGTCGGCTTGTTTTGCGAAAGCTGACAGAAACAGAACCGGTGATTATTTTCGAAGGTATCGAAGCGCCGGCAACGCTGGGTTTAAAAGCCAGTCGCTCGGCAAATTATCAGCGCAAAAAACAAGGTTTTTATGCGCGCTTTTTTCTGACTAACTCTGCACCAATGTTGTTGATTGACCCGTCACGAGATGGACAAATCGTCGATGCTAACCTCGCCGCGCTCAATTTCTATGGTTATAACCATGAAACGATGTGCCAGAAACATACCTGGGAAATAAATATGCTCGGGCGTCGCGTCATGCCTATCATGCATGAAATCTCGCATTTACCCGGTGGTCATAAACCTTTGAATTTTGTTCATAAACTGGCGGATGGTTCGACTCGTCATGTGCAGACCTATGCCGGACCGATTGAAATTTATGGCGACAAGCTCATGTTATGTATTGTGCATGATATTACTGAGCAAAAACGGCTGGAGGAGCAGCTGGAACATGCTGCTCACCATGACGCGATGACCGGATTACTGAATCGGCGACAGTTTTATCACATTACGGAACCAGGCCAAATGCAGCATCTCGCCATCGCTCAGGATTACAGCTTGTTGCTCATCGACACCGATCGTTTTAAACACATTAACGATCTCTATGGGCATTCTAAAGGTGATGAGGTGTTATGCGCCCTCGCCCGCACCCTCGAAAGTTGCGCTCGCAAAGGCGATTTGGTGTTTCGTTGGGGAGGCGAAGAGTTTGTCTTATTGCTACCAAGAACCCCACTGGATACCGCGCTTTCGCTGGCTGAAACTATCCGCGTAAGCGTGGCAAAAGTGAGTATTTCGGGCTTACCACGCTTTACCGTCAGCATTGGTGTGGCGCATCACGAAGGAAATGAAAGCATCGATGAACTGTTTAAACGCGTTGATGATGCTTTGTATCGGGCGAAAAATGATGGACGCAACCGCGTGCTGGCGGCATAAGCCGCGGATGCGTCTCGAGATCAACGACTGCGCTTAGCGTGGCGCTCCCAGTTTTCTTGCTTCGCCTGCGCCGTTTTACGTAGTGCGACGTAACACGCCCCGCTGCCGCCATGATGCGGTAGCGCGGTGCAATATGCCTGAACATCATCAAATTCGGTCAGCCAGCGCGCCACATAGCTGCGGACAATATTGGCATGCGATTTATCATCCCGCCCTTTACCATGAATAATCAGCACGTTACGCAAACCATCCGCCAGGGCTTGTTGAATAAAACTGAACACCATTTTGCGGCACTCTTCCACCGGCTGGCGCAAAAGATTCAGGCTCGCCTGTTGCGGATATTTACCACTGCGCAGCTTATCCAGCACCCCATGTTGCAACCCTTCCCGCCGAAACTCCAGCGGCTGACTTAGTGGGATGATGTCGAGAAATCCGGTGGTGAGGAAATTATCAAGCTGCAGCGTGTCGATACGCTGCGGCGCACGTTGGTTACGCGTTGGATGCCAGTGGACATCGGTAGCACGTTTCAGCGGCTGGACATCTTCCATGGCGTCAAGAAACAGCGATTTGTCGTCAAGGTTCATGTTACATCCTCCCGCAATTAAGAGCGCGATATGATAACCAGACCGGGTCGGTCCAACAACGTATTACCCAAATTTCCAGTAATAAGTTCCAAATATTGCCGATATTTTAAGCAAAATACTTATGCATGATTATTCATTCACGATATTAATAATGTAACTTATATTTTCGTGAAATCTGTCACTGAAGAAAATTGGCAACTAAAGGTTAAAACCGTTATAACACAGTCACCGGCGCAGAGGAGACAATGCCGGATTTAAGACGCGGATGCACTGCTGTGTGTACTGTAGAGTCTGGCGGATGTCGACAGACTCTATTTTTTTATGCAGTTTTAACTTTGCAGATAGCCGCATTCTCGCCGGAATTGCGTGATTAATGACGCGGTCAGTGGTGTCTGGCGACTATCACGCCGCTGAATCAAATAATAGGCCGCTTTCGGTAAAATTTCGCTAACCGGCAACATCACCAGCCCCTGTCCGTGCAAGGGATCGCAGCCCATTTCTTCAGGCAGTATGCTGAGAAAATCGCTTTTTGCCACCAGACTGATACAGGCTGAGAACGTCTCGCAGACTACACCGACCTGTGGCGTTTGCGCCTGATCGTCAAGCAATTCACTCAACTGTTTGTAGTAACTGCCGTGTGGCGTCGGCATTGTCCAGCTGTAATCCAGTAACTGTTTGATCGAACGGGCACCAATGGCGGGGTGTCCCGGGCGGCAAAAGATCGCGAATTGCTTTTCCAGTAATTTCTCAAAAGTAAATTCGTGGTCGTACGGTCCCTGATAATAGGTATTGATGGTGAAATCCAATTCTCCCTGACGCAATTCATTAATCATCGACACCAGTTGCTCTTCCATAATGCGTACTTTTACCTGCGGATGCTGCTGATGAAAACGAGATATGACAGCTGGCATCAGACTGCGGGAAATACTGGCCCCCATGCCGATATTAATCTGCCCTGCCAGTTGCCCTTGTCGTTGGCGAATATCCTCTTGGGCTGCGCGCAGCTCTTCAAGAATAAGACTGGCGTGCTGATAAAAACTTTCACCGGCATCAGTTAACGTCACGCCTTTACTACGGCGAAAAAAGAGTTGCGCCGCTAACCCTTCTTCCAGCTCCTGAATAGATTTACTCAGTGCCGGTTGCGACATATTCAACATTCGGCTCGCTCCGCGAATGCTGCCCTGACGAGCCACTTCAACAAAAGCCCGAATTTGATGAATTTTTACCTGAAAAGCCATGACGCCACCGATAACCGTTATTTATCAGACCAAAGAAACTGGCATCTACTTTAATGCAGATGATTGTGTCAGGGTAATTTATGAACGGTTAAAACTGTGAAAAATCAGTTAGTGATAAGTAAAAACTATCGCTACGTGAACCGGGTCACACTTTTTACTGATGACGGGAAAGGTTATGGAGTCTTTGAATCAATTTGTTAATTCGCTTGCCCCAAAATTATCGCACTGGCGACGTGATTTTCATCACTATGCAGAGTCTGGCTGGGTGGAATTCCGCACTGCCACCCTTGTTGCGGAAGAATTGCAGCAGCTCGGCTATTCACTGGCGCTGGGCCGCGAAGTAGTTAATGAAAGTAGCCGGATGGGACTACCTGATGAACTCACTCTACAACGCGAATTCGAGCGCGCTCGTCAACAGGGTGCGCTAGCACAATGGATTGCGGTTTTTGAAGGTGGTTTCACGGGTATCGTCGCCACCCTGGATACCGGTCGCCCCGGTCCGGTGATGGCTTTCCGTGTCGATATGGACGCGCTGGATCTCAGTGAAGAGCAGGATGTCAGCCATCGCCCCTACCGCGACGGTTTTGCGTCATGTAACGCCGGAATGATGCATGCCTGTGGTCATGATGGACATACCGCCATTGGGCTTGGGCTGGCGCATACCCTTAAACAATTCGAGTCCGGACTACATGGCGTCATCAAACTGATTTTTCAGCCTGCAGAGGAAGGTACGCGTGGCGCGCGGGCGATGGTCGATGCAGGTGTCGTAGATGATGTTGATTATTTTACTGCCGTGCACATTGGCACTGGCGTACCTGCGGGCACCGTGGTGTGCGGCAGTGATAATTTTATGGCAACCACCAAATTTGACGCGCACTTCACCGGTACCGCCGCTCACGCAGGCGCAAAACCAGAAGACGGTCACAATGCCTTGTTGGCGGCAGCACAAGCCACTCTTGCACTGCATGCAATCGCCCCGCACAGCGAAGGAGCTTCCAGAGTAAACGTGGGCGTTATGCAGGCAGGAAGCGGTCGTAACGTTGTTCCTGCCTCGGCGTTGCTGAAAGTGGAAACACGCGGGGCCAGCGACGTCATTAATCAATATGTTTTTGACCGTGCACAACAAGCGATTCAGGGCGCAGCAACCATGTATGGTGTCGGCGTTGAAACTCGTCTGATGGGTGCAGCTACCGCCAGTTCTCCTTCGCCGCAATGGGTCGCATGGTTGCAAAGTCAGGCGGCTCAGGTCGCGGGGGTCAATCAGGCCATTGAACGTGTTGAAGCGCCTGCGGGTTCCGAAGATGCCACATTAATGATGGCCCGCGTGCAGCAACATCAAGGGCAAGCCTCCTACGTGGTGTTTGGCACACAGCTGGCGGCAGGTCATCACAACGAAAAATTCGATTTTGACGAGCAGGTTCTCGCTATTGCCGTCGAAACGCTGGCGCGCACCGCGCTCAATTTTCCCTGGACGCGAGGTATCTGATGCAGGAAATCTATCGTTTTATCGACGATGCGATTGAAGCCGATCGCCAACGTTATACCGATATTGCCGATCAAATCTGGGATCATCCAGAAACACGTTTTGAAGAGTTCTGGTCAGCGGAGCATCTGGCTTCGGCGCTGGAATCTGCAGGCTTCACCGTTACCCGCAACGTAGGCAATATCCCAAATGCCTTTATTGCTTCGTTTGGTCAAGGCAAACCGGTTATCGCCCTGCTGGGAGAATATGACGCCCTGGCAGGTTTAAGTCAGCAAGCTGGTTGCGCGCAACCTATATCCGCGACGCCCGGTGAAAATGGTCACGGTTGCGGACACAATTTGCTGGGAACCGCCGCCTTTGCCGCTGCAATAGCCGTCAAGAAATGGCTGGAACAATATGGGCAAGGCGGCACAGTGCGCTTTTATGGTTGTCCTGGCGAAGAAGGCGGCTCGGGTAAAACGTTCATGGTCCGCGAGGGGGTATTTGATGATGTGGATGCGGCACTCACCTGGCACCCGGAAGCCTTTGCCGGCATGTTCAATACCCGCACGCTGGCAAACATTCAGGCATCATGGCGCTTTAAAGGGATCGCAGCACATGCCGCGAATTCCCCTCATTTGGGACGCAGCGCCCTTGATGCCGTAACGTTGATGACCACTGGCACCAACTTCCTCAACGAACATATTATTGAAAAAGCGCGCGTACACTATGCCATCACAAATAGCGGCGGGATCTCACCCAACGTGGTCCAGGCGCAGGCAGAAGTGCTTTATCTTATCCGCGCCCCCGAAATGACCGACGTGCAGCATATTTATGATCGGGTCGCCAAAATCGCCGAAGGTGCGGCATTGATGACCGAAACCACGGTTGAATGCCGCTTCGACAAAGCCTGTTCCAGTTATCTCCCGAATCGCACCTTAGAAAATGCCATGTACCGAGCCCTATCCCATTTTGGTACCCCGGAATGGAACTCCGAAGAACTGGCTTTTGCGAAACAAATTCAGGCTACGCTCACCTCCAACGATCGGCAAAACAGTCTGAATAATATCGCCGCAACCGGTGGCGAAAACGGCAAGGTTTTTGCACTACGTCATCGTGAAACGGTACTGGCGAATGAAGTCGCTCCATATGCCGCCACCGATAACGTGCTTGCAGCATCGACAGATGTCGGCGACGTCAGTTGGAAACTGCCTGTTGCCCAGTGTTTCAGCCCCTGTTTTGCCGTCGGTACACCGCTACATACGTGGCAACTGGTTAGCCAGGGGCGAACATCTATTGCTCATAAAGGAATGCTGCTCGCGGCGAAAACTATGGCTGCAACCACAGTCAATCTCTTCATTGATTCAGGGCTATTGCAAGAATGCCAACAAGAGCATCAGCAAGTTACGGACACGCAACCGTATCACTGCCCTATCCCGAAAAACGTGACACCGTCACCTTTAAAATAACAACAACACAAACACAACAACCGAGGAATGTCCATGAGTATGTCATCCATACCGTCATCCTCCCAATCCGGGAAGCTCTATGGCTGGGTCGAAAGAATTGGTAACAAGGTTCCCCATCCTTTTTTGCTCTTTATCTATTTGATTATCGTACTCATGGTGACGACGGCAATTTTGTCGGCCTTTGGCGTCAGTGCGAAAAACCCGACCGATGGTACGCCGGTCGTGGTGAAAAACCTGCTCAGTGTGGAAGGATTACACTGGTTTTTACCCAATGTTATTAAAAACTTTAGCGGTTTTGCCCCACTTGGCGCGATCCTGGCGCTGGTTTTAGGTGCCGGTCTGGCGGAGCGCGTCGGCTTACTGCCAGCGCTAATGGTTAAAATGGCATCGCATGTTAATGCCCGCTACGCCAGTTATATGGTGCTGTTTATTGCTTTTTTCAGCCACATTTCTTCCGATGCGGCGTTAGTGATCATGCCACCGATGGGTGCGCTGATTTTTCTGGCGGTGGGCAGACATCCAGTTGCAGGTTTACTGGCCGCCATTGCAGGCGTAGGTTGCGGCTTTACGGCTAATTTACTGATTGTCACAACCGACGTGTTGCTGTCGGGGATCAGCACGGAAGCGGCGGCTGCGTTCAATCCGCAAATGCACGTCAGTGTAATTGATAACTGGTATTTTATGGCCAGCTCCGTAGTCGTACTGACGATTGTTGGCGGCCTGATAACCGACAAAATCATCGAACCACGGTTAGGTCAATGGCAGGGAAACAGCGATGAGAAACTGCAGACATTGACCGAAAGTCAGCGTTTTGGTTTACGCATAGCAGGTGTCGTATCGCTACTTTTTATTGCTGCGATTGCGCTGATGGTGATCCCGGAAAACGGGATATTGCGCGATCCGATTAATCACACCGTGATGCCATCACCCTTTATTAAAGGTATCGTGCCACTGATCATTCTTTTTTTCTTTGTGGTCTCGCTGGCTTATGGCATCGCTACTCGCACAATTCGACGTCAGGCGGATTTACCGCATTTAATGATTGAACCGATGAAAGAGATGGCGGGATTTATCGTGATGGTTTTTCCCCTCGCCCAGTTTGTCGCCATGTTTAACTGGAGCAACATGGGGAAATTCATCGCCGTGGGGCTGACCGATATACTGGAAAGTTCAGGGCTTAGCGGCATCCCGGCGTTTGTCGGTCTGGCGTTGCTTTCCTCTTTCTTATGCATGTTTATCGCCAGCGGTTCCGCAATCTGGTCGATTCTGGCCCCCATTTTCGTACCAATGTTTATGCTACTTGGCTTTCACCCGGCATTTGCGCAAATCCTCTTTCGTATTGCCGACTCATCCGTATTGCCTTTAGCGCCAGTATCTCCTTTTGTTCCACTGTTTCTTGGATTCCTGCAACGCTACAAACCAGACGCGAAACTGGGTACTTACTATTCGTTAGTCTTGCCCTATCCGCTTATCTTTTTGGTGGTATGGCTGCTGATGTTGCTGGCGTGGTATCTTGTTGGTCTGCCGATAGGTCCGGGGATTTACCCACGTTTGTCTTAAGAGAGAACGGATGCTGAGATTACTTGAAGAAAAAATTGCCACGCCACTGGGTCCACTGTGGGTGATTTGCGATGAGCAATTTCGCCTGCGGGCGGTTGAATGGGAAGAGTACAGCGAACGCATGGTGCAGCTGCTGAACATCCATTATCGCAAAGAAGGCTATGAGCGCATTTCTGCCACCAACCCAGGCGGTTTAAGCGACAAGCTTCGTGATTATTTTGCCGGTAATCTTAGCATTATTGATACGCTTCCCACTGCCACAGGGGGGACGCCATTTCAGCGCGAAGTCTGGAAAACACTACGCACTATCCCCTGCGGGCAGGTAATGCATTACGGCCAACTGGCTGAACAATTGGGCCGCCCTGGCGCGGCGCGTGCCGTTGGTGCGGCAAACGGATCGAATCCCATCAGCATTGTAGTACCTTGCCATCGGGTTATTGGCCGAAACGGCACCATGACCGGATATGCAGGCGGAGTTCAGCGAAAAGAGTGGTTATTGCGCCACGAAGGTTATCTTTTGCTGTAAACATTAAACAATTTGTGCCAGCTTGTTCACACTTTTATGTAAAGTTACCCTTAACAACTTAAGGTTTTTCAAATAGATAGACATATATTTACATCTAATATCGGAATTCTCTGCTGTTAAGGTTTGCTTAGACTTACTTGCTCCCTAAAAAGATGTTAAAATTGACAAATATCAATTACGGCTTGAGCAGACCTATGATCCCGGAAAAGCGAATTATACGGCGCATTCAGTCTGGCGGTTGTGCTATCCATTGCCAGGATTGCAGCATCAGCCAGCTTTGCATCCCGTTCACACTCAACGAACATGAGCTTGATCAGCTTGATAATATCATTGAGCGGAAGAAGCCTATTCAGAAAGGCCAGACGCTGTTTAAGGCTGGTGATGAACTTAAATCGCTTTATGCCATCCGCTCCGGTACGATTAAAAGTTATACCATCACTGAGCAAGGCGACGAGCAAATCACTGGTTTCCATTTAGCAGGCGACCTGGTGGGATTTGACGCCATCGGCAGCGGCCATCACCCGAGCTTCGCGCAGGCGCTGGAAACCTCGATGGTATGTGAAATCCCGTTCGAAACGCTGGACGATTTGTCCGGTAAAATGCCGAATCTGCGTCAGCAGATGATGCGTCTGATGAGCGGTGAAATCAAAGGCGATCAGGACATGATCCTGCTGTTGTCGAAGAAAAATGCCGAGGAACGTCTGGCTGCATTCATCTACAACCTGTCCCGTCGTTTTGCCCAACGCGGCTTCTCCCCTCGTGAATTCCGCCTGACGATGACTCGTGGCGATATCGGTAACTATCTGGGCCTGACGGTAGAAACCATCAGCCGTCTGCTGGGTCGCTTCCAGAAAAGCGGCATGCTGGCAGTCAAAGGTAAATACATCACCATCGAAAATAACGATGCGCTGGCCCAGCTTGCTGGTCATACGCGTAACGTTGCCTGATTTTTCCGCATAACTCACTATCCTTCTGTCATATCATTAAATTTTTCTGATTTATTGATCTGGCAGAAGGTTCATCACTGTTTCATTCACCAGATATGGGTTAATCTTTTAATTACAAACTGCGTTGACAGTTGTTGTAAGGAGACCCTGTATGGCTATGTATCAGAACATGCTCGTTGTTATCGATCCTAACCAGGACGACCAACCAGCATTGCGGCGAGCTGTTTATTTACATCAACGGATTGGTGGCAAAATTAAAGCCTTTTTGCCGATCTATGACTTCTCATACGAAATGACCACCCTGCTCTCCCCGGACGAACGTACCGCTATGCGTCAGGGCGTCATCAGCCAGCGTACAGCCTGGATCCACGAGCAGGCAAAATATTATCTCAATGCTGGCGTTCCCATTGAAATTAAAGTGGTCTGGCATAACCGTCCTTTCGAAGCCATCATTCAGGAAGTGATCAGCGGCGGGCACGATTTGGTGCTAAAAATGGCGCACCAACATGACCGTCTGGAAGCGGTGATTTTTACGCCAACGGACTGGCATCTGTTACGCAAATGCCCAAGCCCGGTGTGGATGGTGAAAGACCAGCCGTGGCCGGAAGGAGGTAAGGCGCTGGTGGCGGTGAATCTCGCCAGTGAAGAGCCGTATCATAATGCGCTCAATGAAAAACTGGTCAAAGAGACGATCGAACTGGCAGAACAAGTCAACCATACCGAAGTTCATCTGGTTGGCGCTTACCCAGTAACGCCAATTAATATCGCGATTGAACTGCCGAAATTTGATCCGAGCGTTTATAACGATGCCATTCGTGGGCAACATTTGCTGGCAATGAAAGCCCTGCGGCAGAAATTCGGCATTAATGAAAACATGACGCACGTAGAAAAAGGTCTGCCAGAAGAGGTGATTCCTGATTTGGCGGAGCACTTACAGGCGGGGATTGTGGTTCTGGGCACGGTAGGACGCACCGGTATTTCAGCAGCATTTCTCGGCAACACGGCGGAACAGGTGATTGATCATCTTCGCTGCGACCTGCTGGTCATTAAACCTGACCAGTATCAGACACCCGTTGAACTGGATGACGAAGAAGACGATTAACGACTCTTCAATAACTGACAAGGCCCGAGTTATCGGGCCTATTTTTTACTTACTGCTCTTCGCCGCCAAGGAAATAAATTCCCAACGGGATTGCCAGCAACACAGTAAAGACCAGGCTATAAACAAAAATCATCGATGACTGAATCACATACATTGATGTCGTCCACTCAGACAGCGGAATATTGTACTGTTCTATAACGCCGCCGATGGTCGCGCGAGTCACAACCGACGCCGCAATAATGAAAACCGCCAACAAACCAAAGAGAAATTTCTTCCCTTTCGCTGACTTCAGTTTCGCCATAATCATGATGTAATCCTTGTGCAGACAAATTTCTTGTTACCTAAACGTAACAATACCATGACATTTCACCGTTGTCTGCTCTGAAAACCTCACCTCTTAGCTGGATTTACAATCAACGCATTGATTAGTTAGCTAATGTTGCTACTTCCTTCCCTGACTATTGATGATCTGAATGAATTGTCGCGGTAAAATAGCCCCGCCAGGGGTTTCCGGCATGACGACAATTATCTGGAGGAGCCTGATAAAACAATGATCGCTGAACTGTTTACAAATAATGCGCTTAATCTGGTCATTATTTTCGGTAGCTGCGCAGCATTGATTCTGATGAGCTTTTGGTTTCGCCGTGGAAATCGTAAAAGAAAAGGATTTTTATTCCATGCGGTGCAATTTTTAATCTACACCATAATTATCAGTGCTGTTGGTAGCATTATTGATTATGTTATAGAAAACTATAAACTCAAATTTATCACCCCAGGCGTTATCGATTTTATCTGTACGTCCCTGATTGCGGTTATTCTGACGATTAAGCTATTTCTGCTGATTAATCAGTTTGAAAAACAGCAGATTAAAAAAGGTCGCGATATCACCAGTGCGCGGATTATGTCGCGTATCATCAAAATCACCATTATTGTGGTGCTTGTTCTGCTTTATGGCGAACATTTCGGCATGAGCCTTTCTGGCTTGCTGACCTTTGGTGGTATTGGTGGTCTGGCTGTCGGTATGGCCGGTAAAGATATTCTGAGTAACTTCTTTTCCGGGATTATGCTCTATTTCGACCGTCCTTTCAGTATTGGCGACTGGATCCGTTCACCGGACAGAAATATCGAAGGTACAGTAGCGGAAATTGGCTGGCGAATTACCAAAATTACGACCTTTGATAATCGTCCATTGTACGTACCGAACTCGCTGTTTTCGTCGATCAGCGTAGAAAACCCAGGACGAATGACCAACCGCCGCATTACCACGACCATTGGTTTACGTTATGAGGATGCGGCAAAAGTGGGCGTTATTGTCGAAGCTGTACGTGAGATGCTGAAAAATCACCCGGCCATCGACCAGCGACAAACCTTACTGGTTTATTTCAACCAGTTTGCTGACTCTTCATTGAATATTATGGTTTATTGCTTTACCAAAACCACGGTATGGGCTGAATGGCTTGCTGCACAGCAAGACGTTTATTTGAAGATTATCGATATTGTACAGTCACACGGCGCGGACTTTGCCTTCCCCAGCCAGACGCTGTATATGGATAACATTACACCGCCGGAACAGGGTCGCTAAATCAGACATCACTGGCGTTATGCACAAGGGTAACGCCAGTTCCCATCACATCAATGCTTCACAATATACATAGTCCGACTGTACGCCACATCTTCAGGATTATTAATGGGATAACCTTTCAGCCACGGCTTGATTAATCGTCCATTGGTATATTGATAAATTGGTGCAATCGGTGCTTGCTCCATGAGGATTTTTTCTGCCGCGTTGTAATCGGCATTACGCGCTTTAACGGTATTTTCCGTCGATGCCTGGGCCAGAACTTTGTCATATGCCGGATTGTTAAAGCGTGAAATATTTCCTGAATGCGTTGACGTTAATAATGTCAGGAAAGTGGAGGGTTCATTATAATCCCCCACCCACGAGGCGCGGATAACATCAAAATTGCCGGTGTTACGGCTATCGATATAGGTTTTCCATTCCTGATTTTGCAATTTAACATCTACGCCAAGGTTCTTTTTCCACATCGATGCTACAGCAATCGCAATTTTTTGATGGTTTTCTGAAGTGTTATACAAAAGCGTCAGCTTCAGCGGTTTTTGCGGACCATAACCAGCTGCGCTCAACAAAGTTTTTGCCTGCGCATTCAGTTCTTCCTGACTCATTTGTTCAAACGGCGAAGGTTCCGGCGTAAATCCCGCGGTAACATCTGGTGTAAAATGCCACGCTGGCTTTTCGCCCGTCCCTAATACTTTTTCGGTCATCAGGCGGCGATCTATCGTCATACTTAATGCCAGACGAACGCGCTGATCTGCCGTCGGCCCTTTTTGCGTGTTAAACGCATAATAATAGGTCCCGAGCTGCGGCGGCGTATAAACCTGCCCCGGAATATCCTTCAACAGCTTCTGATACATATTTTTCGGGAAGGATTCGGTGATATCAATATCCCCCGCGAGGTAACGCTTAGTGGCTGCGGATTCCTGATTAATTGGCAGGAAGGTCACTTTTTGCAGTACCGTTTTGGCGTTATCCCAATAATGGGTATTCGGTACCACGACCAGTTTTTCATTGACTACGCGCTCTTTAAGAACATAAGCGCCATTGCCGATCAGATTTCCGGGTTTCGTCCACTCTTTACCGCTTTCTACGTTGGCTTTTTGCACCGGGAAGAAGGCAAAGTTAGCGGTTAAATTCACAAACCACGGCAACGGTTTATCAAGCTGAATTTTCAAAGTATGGGCATCAACTGCGGTGACGCCAAGCTGGTCAGGCGTAGCTTTACCATCAATAATCGCCTGTGCGTTGTTGATTCCCGCCAGCGCGGCAAACCATGCAAATGGCGACAATGTTTTTGGGTCCACCAGACGTTGCCAGCTGTAGACAAAATCTTGCGCCGTTACCGGTGTGCCATCCGCCCATTTTGCGTTATCGCGCAGGGTAAAAGTCCAGATACGGTTGTCATTACTTTTCCACTGAGTCGCAACGCCGGGGACAATCTCCCCTTTTTCGTTCTGATTCACCAGACCTTCAAACAGATCGCGAATGACCTGAATCTCTGGCAGGCCCACGGCTTTAGCGGGATCCAGCGACGCAGGCTCATCTTTAATGTGGCGCACCAGCTCCTGCTTCTCTGCCAGTACTGTGCCGCTCGGAACTTCTGCAGCATACGAAAGAGAAATGCTGCTGACCAACAGCGCACAACACGTGACTGAAACAGAGTGCTTCATAAGTTTCCCTCTAACCGACATTAAAATTGATGCGTAATTATTTGTTTCGCCTTAAAGAAATGCAAACAACTTCCATCAAAAAAGTGACAAAGGAAGCATCAAATGTTTTAAGTATCAATATATCAAATCAGATTTAGTGTAAATAATAGTCTCCAAAATGCGGTAAAGCACATAGAACTCCGAACACTACGTTCGGGCTTCGCACGTTCAAACCCGTTTTCGGTATCATAATCAGCATCTGTCGCCATTGTACGAAGAATAAAAAATGACCAAAACGTTGAAAGGAACTGAGAATACGTTAAGAGAAGAATTAAATTAATGTATCAGCAAGTAGTGCTAAACAGCACCTTTATACTTCAGCCTATCTATAAATAATGAGAATGCCGAGCCAGCATGTCGACGGTGTGGATAGTACAGGTGATAACCGGGTAAATCTGGTGTGAATTTATCCAAAACACGTATCAGTTTTTTTTCTTTAATAGCCCGCTCAACCTGATCATAAGGTAGATACGCCAATCCATGCCCATCAATTGCAGCATCAATGATCAGGTCTATCGTATTCAGTAAAAGCTGACCTTCCATGCGAACACGAACTTCACGTCCACCGCGTATTAATCTCCAGCGATTTGCTGTACCCGATGTGGGAAGATACAAATTAATTGCCTGATGATCTATTAATTGTGACACTGACGTTGGAACACTTCGGCGAGAAAAATAATCCGGTGAGCCAACAATAGCCATTGGTATATCTGGCCCGATTCGAATGGCGATCATATCTTTATCCATCTCCCCACCCAGACGGACGCCTGCATCAAAACGTTCAGAAACGACATCGGTCAAACCATAATCAATGGTGAGCTGAATATCAATTTCAGGATGCGATTTCAGGAATGTGCGCATTGCTGGTAACAATATCGTTTTTGCTGCATGTTCTACAGTAGTAATACGTATTGTCCCGGATGGGCGGTTCTGCAGATCGCTCAGGGATGCCATGGCTGAATCTATGTCATGCAACATAGGGCCAAGAACAGACAAAAGATGCTCGCCCGCTTCAGTTGGAACAACGCTGCGCGTGGTTCGCGTCAGAAGCCGCAATCCCAATCGTTCTTCTATACGACGCACTATCTGGCTTAAAGCTGACTGCGCCATGCTCAGGCGGGCTGCTGCACGAGTGAAGCTACGCTCCTCTGCAACGACGACAAACGCCATCAGATCAGCGATTTCTTCACGCTTCATTCAGTATCTCCATGCAATCTATTAATCATTTAAATGATAGGTCTAATCATGATTTTGGGTCTAATCAACTTAATGATCAATATCTATAGTGATATCACCAACCGTTAAAACGAACCGACAACTCCATGAGGAACGGAATGATGAATAATAAAGTCAGCTTCACTAACAGCAATAATCCAACCATCTCTTTGTCTGCAGTGATCTATTTCCCTCCAAAATTTGATGAAACCCGTCAGTATCAGGCAATTGTGTTATCTCACCCAGGTGGGGGCGTTAAAGAACAAACGGCCGGAACCTATGCCAAAAAACTGGCGGAAAAGGGATTTGTCACTATTGCTTATGACGCATCTTATCAAGGTGAAAGTGGCGGCGAGCCGCGTCAGTTAGAAAACCCATACATTCGTACTGAAGACATCAGTGCCGTGATTGATTACCTGACAACGCTTTCTTATGTCGACAATACCCGAATTGGTGCGATGGGAATTTGTGCCGGTGCAGGATATACAGCCAATGCTGCAATTCAGGATCGCCGCATCAAGGCCATCGGTACCGTTAGTGCGGTCAATATTGGTTCGATATTCCGTAATGGTTGGGAAAACAATGTGAAATCTATTGATGCCCTGCCATACGTTGAAGCGGGTTCAAACGCCAGAACCAGCGATATTAGCAGCGGAGAATACGCCATTATGCCACTGGCACCAATGAAGGAGTCCGATGCGCCGAACGAAGAACTGCGTCAGGCCTGGGAGTATTACCACACCCCTCGCGCGCAGTATCCAACAGCACCGGGTTACGCTACTTTGCGCAGCCTTAACCAGATTATTACCTATGATGCTTACCATATGGCGGAAGTGTACCTGACTCAGCCGACGCAGATTGTGGCGGGCAGCCAGGCAGGGAGCAAATGGATGAGTGACGACCTGTACGATCGAGCATCAAGCCAGGATAAACGCTATCACATTGTTGAAGGCGCAAACCATATGGATCTTTATGACGGCAAAGCCTATGTGGCTGAAGCAATTTCAGTATTAGCTCCGTTCTTTGAGGAAACTCTGTAATGAAACATATTCAAATCCGCAATAGTGATATGGCCTGGCATATTGCTGCCAATAATCTGGGATAATTTTCATGAAAAATGTACTGATTCTTGGTGCTGGCGGTCAGATAGCCCGCCATGTGATTAATCAACTGGCAGATAAGCAAACCATTAAACAAACTTTATTTGCCCGTCAGCCAGCAAAAATCCACAAACCCTATCCAACTAATAAAATGCAAACAACTTCCGGCAAAAAAGTGATACAAGATCGATGACATAGCGTTGAAGAAAAGGATTTGATAATCCGCAAAATTTGCACAACACTGCCTGTAATACTTCCTGAACCAGAGACGATCATGACCGTAACCCGCCCACGCGCCGAACGCGGCGCATTTCCGCCCGGAACAGAACATTACGGACGTTCATTATTGGGCGCGCCGTTAATCTGGTTTCCTGCCCCTGCAGCCAGCCGCGAAAGTGGTTTGATTCTGGCTGGCACTCACGGTGATGAAAACTCTTCGGTCGTCACGCTCTCCTGTGCTCTGCTGACGTTGACACCTTCTTTGCGCCGTCATCATGTGGTGCTGTGTGTGAATCCTGACGGCTGCCAGTTGGGGTTACGGGCCAATGCTAATGGTGTGGATTTAAACAGAAACTTTCCGGCGGCGAACTGGAAGGAAGGTGAAACCGTTTATCGCTGGAACAGCGCCGCTGAAGAACGCGATGTCGTATTACTGACAGGTGACAAACCTGGCTCCGAACCTGAAACCCAGGCGCTGTGCCAGCTTATACACCGCATTCAACCTGCCTGGGTGGTCTCATTCCACGATCCACTGGCCTGTATTGAAGATCCCAGACACAGCGAATTAGGCGAATGGCTGGCTCAGGCGTTTGAATTGCCTCTGGTAACCAGCGTCGGTTATGAAACGCCTGGCTCTTTCGGCAGTTGGTGTGCAGATCTGAACTTGCATTGCATCACCGCAGAGTTTCCGCCCATCTCCTCCGACGAAGCCAGCGAAAAATATCTCTTTGCGATGGCAAACTTGCTGCGCTGGCATCCTAAAGATGCAATTCGCCCGTCGTGAACTGAAGCGCCGGTTCCACATCTACCGCCAGCCAGGTCGGTCCGTCAAGATCGGCGAAACTGACCTGCGGCACCAGCGGTAAAGCGGCGCTAATGGCACGAGAGGTACACAACATGCAGCCCAGCATCAGACTGAAACCTTGTGCACGCGCTTCAGTCGCCAGCGCCAGCGCTTCCGTCAGACCCCCGGTTTTATCGAGCTTAATATTAACCATCTCATAGCGCCCTTTCAGCGCCTTCAAATTGCTACGAGTATGACAACTTTCATCAGCACAAATCGGCAACGGATGAATAAAATTCTCCAGCGCCGCATCGTCCTGCGCAGGAAGCGGTTGTTCAAGCATCGCAACGCCTAAATCCGCCAATAGCTGGCAACGCGCCGCCAACCCTTCTGCACGCCAGGATTCATTTGCATCAACGATCAGCGTCGCATCGGGCACAGCTGTGCGAATTGCCACCATCCGCTCACTGATAAGATGGTTATCCAGCTTCACTTTCAGTAATTTCGCGCCTGCCTGCCAGAGTGTTGATGCACTATTGGCCATCTGATCAGGCGTACCGATGACAACCGTCTGTGCAGTGATAACTGTCTCGGGAAGCGTTATGCCGATCAAATCAGCCAGCGATTGCTGCTGTCTTCGCGCGGCCAGATCCCACAATGCACAATCCAGCGCATTACGTGCTGCGCCGGCAGGGAGAATTTTTTGCAACTCCTCCCGTGTCAGCCCTTTCTCTAGTTGCGGCACGACGCTCATAATTTGCGCCATTACCGAGGCATCACTTTCCCCATAACGCGGATACGGCGTGCATTCGCCGGTGCCTTTAATACCCTCTTCTTCCAGTTCAACCACCACCACGCGCGCTTCACTGCGACTTCCCCGGGCAATCACAAACGGGGTATGTAAGGGCCAGGCTTCCTCGAATACCTTAACGGTTCTCATCTTTACTCCTTGTTGTCGCGGTGGTCTGCGGATTAAGCGCAAATAGCGTTTGCTGTGTTATTGACAGTTAGCATAAACTAGGTGTGACGTTAAATATATGTAAACAGGAAAGATAATCATGTCACAAACCGTTCATTTCCAGGGCAACCCGGTTACAGTCGCCAATTCCATCCCGCAGGCGGGTAGCAAAGCGCAGACTTTTACTCTCGTGGCAAAAGATCTGTCTGACGTCACCCTCGGTCAGTTTGCGGGTAAACGCAAAGTGCTGAACATTTTCCCGAGTATTGATACCGGTGTTTGCGCCGCATCAGTACGTAAGTTTAACCAACTGGCAACCGAGATCGACAACACCGTTGTGCTGTGTATCTCTGCCGATCTGCCGTTCGCCCAGTCTCGTTTCTGCGGCGCAGAAGGTCTGAACAACGTTATCACCCTCTCCACTTTCCGTAACGCTGAATTTCTGCAAGCCTACGGTGTGGCAATTGCTGATGGCCCACTGAAAGGTCTGGCAGCGCGTGCCGTTGTGGTTATTGACGAAAATGACAATGTGATTTTCAGCCAGCTGGTGGATGAAATCACCACCGAGCCGGATTACGAAGCAGCTCTGGCTGTACTGAAAGCATAATTTAATATGCCTGATGGTGTTGCACCATCAGGCATATTCGCGCTTACTCTTCGTTCTTCTTCTGACTCAGACCATATTCCCGCAACTTATTGGCAATCGCGGTATGTGAAACGCCGAGACGTTTTGCCAGTTTGCGCGTGCTGGGATAATTGCGATAAAGCTGGGTTAATACCGAGCGTTCAAAACGGCTGGTGATTTCGTCCAGCGAACCTTCCATCGCATCTTCGCCCACGGCTACCGTTGCGGCGTCATAATCCGGCAACAAAATATCCTGTGGACGCAGCTCATAACCGTCCAGTTGTGTCAGTGCGCGATAGATAGCGTTCTTTAACTGCCGCACATTTCCCGGCCACGCATAACGCGTAAGTACAGTATTCAGGTCAGCGGCCAGTTTCGGACGCGGCACGCCCTGCTCGTCGGCAAAGCGGGCGACGAACAGCTCAGTTAACGGCATGATGTCCTGCGGACAGTCACGTAGCGGCGGCAGATTGAGCGTCAACACGTTCAGACGATAATAGAGATCTTCACGGAACATGCCTTTTTGCACCAGTTCGACCAGATTCTTCTGCGTAGCGCAAATCACCCGCACATCGACATGCACCTCATGGTCTTCGCCAACCCGACGGAAAGTGCCATCATTAAGGAAACGCAGTAATTTCGCCTGCATCCGTGGTGACATTTCCCCTATTTCATCCAACAGCACCGAACCACCGTTCGCCTGCTCAAAGAATCCTTTCTTCCCTTCCGGAGCATGACCAAACAGTTCACTCTCGACCGCATCTTCCGGTATAGACGCACAGTTCAGCGCCAGGTAAGGTTTGCCCGCTCTGGGGCTTGCCTGATGGCAGGCGTAGGCAAAGAGATCTTTACCTGTACCTGTGTCACCCGTAATCAGCAGCGGCGCGCTTAGCATCGCCAGTTTCTGCGCCTGTTCGACAACATGCTTCATTTTCGGGCTGACGGCGACAATTTGACTGAAGGCGCTGACGTCCTGGGCGGCGACATTTTGCAACTGGCGGCCCATACGAATCGTTGATCGCAACATCACCACCGCACCGGTCAGGACGTGTTGATCATTTTCATCCTGAAGATAAACAGGCGTAATCTCCATCAGGAAATTCTGCCCATTAATAACGACATGCTCGTTATGCGAATCTTGCGGTTCGCTTTCCAGCCAACGTAAAAAATTAAAGCCGTTAATCAATTGTGCGGCGGTATGGTTGCGCAGGCGATCCAATTTTTGCCCAAAAAGCTGACAGCTCGCCGGGTTCGCCATATCTACTTTGCTTTTCATATCGACAGAGAGCACAGGTTCAGGCAACGCCTCCAGTAACGCGCTCAACGCCAGATGCTCACGTTCGGAAGGCATCCACGGGACAGTACGCACATCGGTAACACCCGCAATACGGCGTATTTCGGCCATCAGACTGCTGAAACTCTCAAACTCCAGTTCAGCAAAATTGAGGTAGATTCGCCCAATGGGATCAATCTCAATACCGCGTAAATCAATGCCTCTTAGCACGAGTAGATCGAGTAATTCGCGGGTCAGACCGAGTCGGTCTTCACAAAAGACTTCCAGACGCATGGGAACCTTCACCTGAAAAAAGAACAATTAATATGATGATATGACACTATTTGGATAGCAGGAAGGTTTCTGTCAACAATCATTGACACAAAGACGGAAAAACGGGCACTTCGGCGTAAAGATATCCGGTCAGCACCCGATATTGCATTATTTTTCGCTGGGCGTTTTGCCTTTTTGCAGCGTTTCTTTCACCTGACCGATAAGCTGACGACGGAAATCCCCGAGGCGAGGTTTGTCATCGTCAATCCACGGCAGCGGGCGGCAAAGCTCCATAGCTTTAATCCCGAGTCGTGCCGTGAGAAGTCCTGCACCAATCCCCTGAGCTGCGCGGGTAGACAAACGAGCAGCGAGATCTTGCGACATCCAGTCCATCCCCACTTCGCGCACCAGTTCGCTGGCTCCGGCAAAAGCGATATTCAGCAATACCAGCTTAAACAGACGCAAACGGCTGTAATACCCCAGTTCAATGCCATACAGCGTGGCGATGCGATTAATTAAACGCAGATTGCGCCAGGCGATAAACGCCATATCGACCAACGCCAGCGGGCTGACCGCAATCATCAACGTTGATTCCGCCGCCGAACGGCTGATTTCGCGCCGCGCCTGGGCATCTAAAACTGGCTGGACCAAATGCGCATACAGGCTGACCACTTCACGGTCGTTTTGCGTTTCATGGATTGAGGCATACCAGCGTTGCAGCGCCGGATGCGACTGATCAATACCCGCCTGCTGCGCCAGTTTTTCGCAAAATGCGCGGCCTTTGCCCGTGCCGTGGCTATGCAATAAATCACGCGCTTCGTCGCGTTCATGGGCGCGCTGTCGCAAGCGCCATAAGCGCCGCCACTCTGTTACCACAGAACCTACGCCAGCGCCGATAATCAATGCCCCAGCGGCACATCCACCCAGCGCCACCCAGTCCTGGGTTTGCCAGGCATTCATTGTCCACTGTACACCCTGCCCGACAACGCTTGCGCCAAACAGAGCCAGCCCGCCCATCACCATTTTGCGCCACAGGCTGCGTTTCGGACGTAACGCTGCGTCCATTACCGCTTCGACTTGCCCCTCTTCTTCCTGCGCTTCGTCGAGCGTGGCCGGGGCAAAATTTTGCGCCTGATTTTCGTCAAAGGTCTGCTGCGCCCTGAATTTAGGATTCTGATCGACCTCCAGAGGACCGTCAAAATCAATACGTGGTTTTAACGGTTCGGTCATCGCAATTTATCTCCTATTAAAAATTCCAGCGCAGCATCAAGACGAATATGCGGTAGTGGTTTGTCGACATCCATCACCTGCGGACGAAATGCCTCAAACTGGAAGCCTTGCTTATCCCAGAACGCCTGACCAGGCAAACGTGCGGGAACTTCGCCAGGATAAACAGTGAGCGGTGCGCCATCGCTAAGTCGATTACCACGCAGCGCCGGGATTTTCTCACCGTTAACATCAATAATGCCGCTGGTGGTCGCCTGAACTGACGCCAGCCCCAGGCAGTCCATGCTGATCCCTTCGAACGCCGCATTTTGCCAGGCATCCTGAATCAGTTGTTGCAGTAATGAAACCATATTAGCGTGCTGATCGATGGTCACATGGTCCGCTTTAGTGGCAGCAAACAATAGCTTATCGATAACCGGCGAAAACAAACGCCGGAACAGGGTACGCTGCCCGTAGTGAAAACTTTGCATCAGCTGCGTCAGTGCCAGACGCATATCATTAAATGCCTGTGGCCCACTGTTGAGAGGTTGCAGGCAATCCACCAGCACAATCTGGCGGTCAAAGCGCAGAAAATGATTCTTATAGAACCCCTTCACCACCTTCTCGCAGTAATAATTAAAGCGCTCGCGCAGCATTCCGGCATTGGTATGCTTATCGGCCTGCGCCAGTTTGGACTCGCCCCAGGTATCGACATCCGGCCACGGGAAGAATTGCAGCGCGGGCGCACCTGCCATATCTCCCGGCAAGACAAAGCGCCCAGGCTGAATAAAGTGCAGCCCCTGCTGTTTACAGTGGTGGAGATAATCGGTCCACGCGGCGGCAATGTCCGCCAGCCGGTTTTCGTCGGCAGGCGCTAGCGGGTCCAGCCCTTCGCTCATCATTCGCCATTTCGCCGACCATTCTCCGCGCTGACCATTGAGTAAGCCCGTCATCTGGCGCGACCAGCTTAAATAGTCCTGCGCCAGCATCGGCAGGTCGAGCAACCATTCGCCGGGATAATCCACAATTTCCAGATACAGCGTGGAGGTATCCTTAAAGTGGCGTAGCAGCGAATCATTCGATTTAAAACGTAGCGCCAGGCGGATTTCACTGACGCCGCGCGTTGGCGTTGGCCAGGCGGGTGGATCGCCATATAACTGCGCCAGCCCTTCGTCATAGGTGAAGCGCGGAATGCCAAAGTCACGCTGGGGAATGCGTTTCACGCCCAGCAGGCGCTCTTCACGCACCGCACTTAACAGCGGCAAACGTGCTCCGGCGTGAATATTAAGCAACTGATTAACCATCGCGGTGATAAACGCTGTTTTGCCGCTGCGGCTAAGTCCGGTTACAGCGAGGCGCAGATGTCTGTCGACACCCCGATTCACCAGCGCATTGAGTTCATTTTTAAGTCGCTTCATTGCTGTCCTGTGCTGCTCTGAAGACCAGAAAAAAAATCATTCGTAAGGATATGAATGTGGGGGCCAGGCCATTGATTATCAACTGCCCGTGTTGTCATCGACCGGCGAACTCCATAAGATGTGCAGCATTCACGTTCGGACGGAGTTCCTGACCTATGTCCCCTACTATTTATGATATTGCCAGGGTTGCAGGCGTATCAAAATCCACCGTATCACGCGTGCTGAATAAGCAAACTAATATCTCCCCGGAAGCGCGCGAAAAAGTGTTACGGGCCATTGAAGAATTACAGTATCAGCCAAACAAGCTGGCCCGCGCGCTGACCTCTTCGGGTTTTGATGCCATTATGGTGATTTCTACCCGTTCGACCAAAACTACGGCGGGTAATCCGTTTTTCTCTGAAGTTTTGCATGCCATCACCGCCAAAGCTGAAGAAGAAGGTTTCGACGTGATATTACAAACGTCGCACAATCCGGCAGAAGATCTGCAAAAATGCGAAAGCAAAATTAAGCAGAAAATGATTAAAGGCATTATTATGCTCAGTTCGCCAGCGGATGAGTCATTTTTTGCCCAACTCGATAAATATGATATTCCGGTGGTGGTGATTGGCAAAGTTGAAGGTCAATATGCCCATGTTTATTCTGTCGATACCGATAATTTTGGCGACAGCATTGCGTTGACCGATGCATTAATTGAAAGTGGGCATCAAAATATTGCCTGCCTGCATGCTCCGCTTGATGTCCATGTTTCGGTTGATCGCGTTAATGGTTATAAGCAGAGCCTGGCTGCGCATAATATTGCAGTGCGTGATGAATGGATTGTTGATGGCGGTTATACCCATGAAACTGCATTAAAAGCAGCACGGCAATTATTAAGCCAGTCACCGTTGCCTGAGGCGGTGTTTGCCACTGACAGCCTGAAATTAATGAGCATTTATCGTGCGGCAGCAGAGAAAAATATTGCTATTCCGCAGCAGTTAGCGGTGGTGGGTTATAGCAATGAAACGCTGTCATTTATTTTAACGCCTGCACCGGGCGGCATCGATGTTCCGACGCAGGAGTTAGGTCAACAAAGCTGCGAGTTATTATTCCGCTTAATTTCTGGAAAACCGTCACCACAGAATATTACCGTTGCCACGCATATGACGCTGAAATAAATACCAGCTACCTTGCCTGAATGCCGGATGCGATGCTAGCGCATCTTATCCGGCCTACATTTATAGATCGGATAAAGTACTCGCGCCGCATCCGGCAATTTAGCCCATTATCAGAACGAGTAATTTACGCCGACACCTGCATAATGGAATTTATCACTGTCGCCTTCGTCGTGATCCTGCCACTCAAACGCGTATTCCAGCGAAACGGAAAGTCCGTTCTGGAAATCATAACCGTAAAATAAACCTACACGGTTAAAATCATGGCCTTCACGTTCAATATCATCCTGCCAGTCCCAGTTACTCCAGCGATCCAGCCCAATGCGCGTATACGGCGTCACCGAGTGGTTGCCGAGCGTCAGCGGCAAATAGGCGCGAATTTCTTGCGTGGAAAACTCACCGTTATTGCGGCTGTCGTCCATATTGAAGCCGCGCTCGAGATAATAGTTCACTCGCAAGGCAACCGTTTCGTTGAAGGTATATTGCAGACCTGTTTCCGTTTCGACACGGGTATCAGCGTAACCGGTAGTGTTCAGATCGTTGGCAAATTTATACATCGACAACCAACCGTTGAAACGTAAATCGTCAGTCAGTTTCACATCCCAGTCTGGCGCGATTTTCCAGCGCTGCATATTCGCCGTGTCTTTACCCGGTTCATCAACGTAGTGATAACCATAATTACGGAAACCGCCGGTCAGGCCGAAACTGAAATCATCGTTTTCGAGGAACTGATAATGCACCTCCAGCTCCGGGCGATCAAACCACGTTCCACGTTTACCCGCGCTATAATCTACCGGCCCTTCCTGATAATAGGCCAGAGCAATTCTCCACGGCCCGTTGGCGGCATTAAAATAGACTGAAGGCTCCGCCAGCCCATCCATATCTTCGCCATAACCCTCGACGTTTTCTATTTCGTACATCGCGCCGATATTAAAGTGCCAGTCGTTCCTTTCCTCGGCCTGTGCGCAGGCCATTCCCGCACACATCACCAGTGCGGTACAGGGTAATAACTTTTTCATTATTGTTCCTTGTATTATCCTGGGGGAATGCCTTCCCCCTGTATTTAGCGAATTGCTATTTCCGTTTCTGCATCAAAGAAATGACATTTCGTCATATCAAAATGAATAGTGATATTTTCTCCTGCATGATAATCATTTAACGCACCAGCACGGACCACTAACTCGTGCCCCCCAACCGTGGTGTAGAGCATAAATTCCGCACCGGTTAATTCTGCCACGCTAATTTTGGCGGAAATGTTATTTTCCTCTTGCGCGTCCGGATGAATATCTTCCGGTCGTATTCCCATCACGATGGGCTTATGCAAACTTTCCTGTGTTTTCAGAACCGCTAATTTCTCTTCGGGAATGGTTAATTTAAGCGTTTCCGTAACGAATTTATCGCCATCGATCGTGCCGCGAATAAAATTCATCGCTGGTGATCCAATAAATCCGGAAACAAACATATTCGCGGGTTGGTTATAAACGGTTTTCGGCGCACCTACTTGCTGAACAATCCCGTCTTTCATAATCACAATCCGCGTCGCCATGGTCATCGCTTCGGTCTGATCGTGGGTCACGTAGATCATGGTGGTGTTCAGTTTCTGATGCAGCTTGCTGATCTCTGCGCGCATTTGCACGCGCAGCTTGGCATCAAGGTTAGAGAGCGGTTCATCCATTAAAAACACGCCCGCTTCGCGTACAATCGCCCGCCCAAGCGCCACTCGCTGACGTTGCCCGCCGGAAAGCGCCCCCGGCTTACGTTTCAGGTACTCACGCAGGCCGAGAATTTGCGCCGCCCAGTTCACCCGCTCATCAATCACCTCTTTGGCGATTTTTTGCATCTTCAGACCAAACGCCATGTTGTCGTAAACCGTCATATGCGGATACAACGCGTAGTTCTGGAACACCATCGCTATATTGCGTGCTTTGGCTGGAACGTCATTCATTCGTTTGCCGTCGATCAACAGATCGCCGCCGCTGATCTCCTCAAGCCCGGCAATCATGCGCAGGGTGGTCGACTTACCGCAGCCCGACGGGCCGACAAACACGATGAACTCTTTATCGGCAATTTCCAGGTTGAAGTCCTTCACCACATGCACCTGGTTATCGTAGATTTTTTGAATATGTTGTAACGAAAGCTGAGCCATGTTGATTCCTTTGCTATACGTTTTGCCAGAAGGCCGATAACCGCGGCCAGGTGAGTGATTCCGTTGAAGGCAACAGTAATTGCGCCCCGGTTAAGCCCGCGCCGATCCCCACCGAGCGCATACCGCTGGCGTTAATGGCGTCAATGCCCGCCTGCGCATCTTCAATGCCGATACATGCCTGCGGCGGCACGCCCAGCCCTGCACAGGCGGCGAGAAAGATTTCCGGGTCCGGTTTCGAGTTTTTAAGTTGGGAAGCATCCGCGCAGAAGGTGAAAAACTCGCGCAGCTCCAGCGCCGCTAAAATCGTCGGCGCATTCAGGGAGACAGAAGCCAGCCCAACCGAGATCTGCTGTGCACGGAGATCTGCCAGCAAAGAGCGAATGCCGGGTAGAACAGCGTTGACCGTCAACTCGCGTAGTGAGTGGACATAGAGCAGATTTTTGCGATACGCCAGTTGCGCCCTCTCCTGCGAGTTAAAGTCGCCCTCTTTGCCCCCGTGTTGCAGAATGCGCCGCAGAGACTCATCGCGGCTGATCCCTTTTAGGGATTCGTTAAACTGCGCATCAATGCTGATGCCAATTTCAGCGGCAATCTGCTGCCACGCCTGGAAATGCAGATGCGCGGTATCGGTGATTACACCATCCAGATCGAAAATTACCCCTTGCAGTTTCATTCATCCTCCTGATGTTTGGTAGCGGTCCCATTGAAGGGCAAAATAAAATCACCCAAACAGAAAACAGATTCTTCAGCCACGGTTATAAGCTGACCGTTCAAACGCAGTGAAACGGGCGCAGAAGTTCGAATCGCAATACGCTGCGCGTCAAGAGTGACCTGTAATTCGCAGCCCTGCCAGAACAGAGGGAAAGACAACTGTTGCCACTGCTCAGGTAACGCCGGATTGAGATGCAATTCACCGTCACGCACGCTCACCCCGGCAAAACCCTGAATCGCCCCCAGCCAGATAGCGCCAGTTGCGGCAGCATGGATACCATCATCACAACTATGCGGATCAGCACCAAGATCGATTTCAGTCCCCTCGCGCCAGAACTGATAACTTTGGGTCAGCAGGCCACAGCGTGCGGCAACAATGCCGTGGATTGCTTTACTTAATGACGAGTCGTGAATAGTGCGCGGTTCATAAAATTGCAGATTGGCAAGACACGATGCCGCTGAGAACTGCTCCGGCAGCATGTAATTGAGCATCACCACATCAGCTTGTTTGAGGATCTGCATCTCGTTCACTTCTGCGCGTGAATAATCCAGCAGTATGGTTTGCTTCCCCGCCGCCGCTTTGTATTTCGCCAGATTAATCGCCGGCTTAGCCATAAACGAATCATCCTGCGGCAAAACGCCGTCGGGCTGAATTTCTGGCATCCATAGCTCTTTGAGGAACATTTCGGCGCGATGGATAAACGCATCGTCGCTACAGCCGAACTGGCGGGCAATATTCAGCGCCTGTTGAACGTTGTAGCGGGCCATATAGCTGGTGTATGCATTATTATTGACATGTTCGGTATATTCGTCTGGCCCAATAACATCATGAATTTCCAGATGATCGTTAACTCTCACCGCGCGGCTAATCCAGAACTTTGCCGTCTCCAGAAGTAGCGCCATGCCTTCATGAGCAATGAAACTTTCATCCCCCGTTGTCTGCCAGTATTGAATAACCGCCCAGGCGATATCGGCGACCAGATGATGTTCCGCCTGCGCCGAGGCCACTTTTTGCCGCAGCCCGGTGCGAATGTTAATGGCGGCAAATTCCGGCGTCTCTTCTTCGCCGCTGCGCGCGCTTTCCCACGGAAATAGCGCGCCCTGCCAGCCGTTGCGTCGTGCTTTCTCCTGCGCGCCTGGCAAGTTGTGCCAGCGATAACGCAGTAAACTTCGGGCAACCGTTGGATCGCTAAACAGATGGAACGGCAGCAAAAATACTTCTGTATCCCAGAAAACGTGGCCTTTGTAGCCTTCTCCGGTTAAGCCTTTTGCCGCAATACTGCTGCGCTCGTCGTGAGCAGGCGTCATGATGCGCAGATGATAAAGCGCATAATCTAACGCTTGCTGATCGTGCGCATCGCCGCCGTTTACCGTGATACGACGTTTCTGCCACCATTGACGCCAGTTTTCTGTTGATGCTGCAAGAAGTTGGTCGTAACTCTGTTGCGCACACATTTCAAGCTGGCGAAGCGACGCGCTGCCCCACTCGTCTAAAGCAGCTTGCCTGTCATCCCGCCAGTCGATCCACACCAGTTTTTGCAACGTCACTGTCTCGCCCGCATGAAGCTGCGCACTGGTATGTTGCAGTAAACGGCGCTCTTTGGCGGTATAGCATTGCTGCACATCACCGCTCACCTTACAGCAACAGCTGATGGCCACATCACTGCGTCCATCCTGGGTGGTGTAGATCCCCTGCATCAGATGCTGACCAAACACCCGCACCTGGGTTTCGTCGAGATGTTGGCGACCGTGGTTGGTTTGCGTGGCGTCAATGCCTGTTGAAATCAGCACTGACGTGTCGGCGTCCAGTGGAGTAATAGTGATTTCCAGCGCAATGAGCGGGAGTTGGTCTGCCGAAACAAAGCGACGACTGGCGATGGTGTAACCTGCGCCGTTGCTGGTACGCCAGACAACATTGCGGCGTAATTCTCCACTGGCAAAGTCAAGCTCACGCTGCCAGGCTTCGTGGGATAACGAGAAAACCTCACCATTTATGGCAATCTCCATCCCCACCACATCAGGCAAGTTCACCAGTTCGTTGATTTCACCTTTACCCGCCCGATGATAAAGCCCCGCCAGATACATGCCGCGCGTCTGGCGCGTGTAATCTTCTTCATGGCTGGCGCGAAGCCCAAGATAGCCGTTCCCCTGCGCCATCAGCGATGCATACTTGTTCAGGGTATGCTGGCTGAAATGGGGTTCTGATAACGTTACTGGCCTGGTCATAATTCCACACGCGTCCCTGTTTCTGCGGATTGATACAACGCCGCCACCAGTTGCTGGATGATGTACCCCTGCTCGGCGTCGGCTATCATCACGGGCTTGCCCTGTACGTGATTGATAAAGGCTTCCATGCTGCGCAAATGGCGGTTGTCGTCTGCCATTTCCCGTTGCATCAGCGTCATTAATTCACCGTTGTTATCGGTGTAGATATGTGCTGGAAACAGCGTCGCACCAGCTTTATCACCACAAAAGCTGACGTTCATAATCGACTGTTCGCGGATGTTGAGTGCAAATGACGTTTCCAGCCACAGAATGCCGCCGTTATGAAATTCAATGGTGCCAAACAGCGAATCTTCGACGCTGTAAGTTGCCGGATCCCACTCACCAAATTGACCACAGCTCTTTTGCGTGCCGATCTTTTGAAAGCTATGCGCATTCACGCTTTTCACCGCCGGAAAGCCCAGCACATACATCGCAGCATCCAGCATATGAATGCCGATGTCGATCAGCGGGCCACCACCCTGCAGTTCTTTATTGGTAAAGACACCCCAGCCGGGAACGCCGCAGCGACGCAGGGCGCGGGCGGTGGTAACGTAAATCTCTCCCAAAACGCCGTTGGTCACCTGTTCACGCAGCTGTTGCGTATCGAGCGCAAAACGATGGTGAAAGTCGTAGGCCAGCACCTTGCCCAGTTTGCGCGCGGTATCGCACATTTCCCGCGCCTGTTCTGGCGTCATGGCGGGCGGTTTTTCGCACATCACATGGCAGCCCGCTTCCAGTGCCATCAGGGTATGTTCGTAATGAAAACGGTTAGGTGAGCAGACGCTAACCACATCAGGTTTCACCGCCAGCAGCATGGCCTGCGGATCGTCCCACACGGATGCATTCCCGTATTTTTCTGCCAGCGCCTGCGCCTGGGAAAGGCGGCTGTCACAGACAGCCACCAGTTCCAGATCGTTGCGGGTGCAGTAGTACGAAGCATGAACCTTATCCGCCACCTGGCCTGCGCCTATTATCGCGACCCGCAGCGGAGAGCTTGTCATTGCACTTTTCACAAAGACCTCTTAGCAGGTACGCAACCAGGCCAACGAATCACGGTACGCCTGGGCAGGATCTTCCGCCCGGATACGCCCTTCGTACACTACATAGCCCTGATAGTTATCCGCGCGCAGCTGTTCAAACAGCGCGTGGAAATCCAGGGTGCCGCTGCCCGGCTGGTAGCGATGGTTATCCGCAATATGCACATGACCGAGCAGGTCGCGGTTGTCATGCAGCGCCTGCGCCAGGTTATCTTCTTCGATATTCATGTGATAGAAATCGCCGATAATCTGTACATGTTTAAGATCGTTTTCGACGATGTAACGGCGGGCATCGGCGAGGGTGTTGATCATATGATCCTGATAGCGGTTTAACGGTTCGAGATACACCACGGTTCCGGTACGCGCGGCGACCTGTTCCAGTACGCGCAGGGAATCACTCACCATTTTGCGGTCGCCGTCCAGGCTACGCGGCGAGGTCATCGGCGGTAAGCGGAAGGTAAACATGCCCCACGCAGCCGGAACGACGATGCCTTTACCGCCCACTTCTGCCAGCGCTTCGAGAATGCGCTCGATCTGCTTTAAGCCATTAAGACGACGCTCTTCGATAAAGTCTCCAATCCATCCGTCATAGCCACCGCAGGCGGTGGTCACCGGTAAACCGGTTTCTTTGATCGCCGCTTTGACTTCTTCGATGTTGTTAACCAGCAGTTTGCCGTCAATCTCAAAACCATCGAAGCCCATCTCTTTGATATAACGAAATTTCTCCAGAATGTTTTCCGGAAAGAACGCCTGATTCTGTGTGCCGATTTTCATTTTTTTCATTCCTTTGAATTAAAACGTAACGCCCATTTTGATGCTCTGTTCCGGATGCTGGTCGACATACTGCATATAGCTTTCCGGGCTATTGGCAAAGGTCACCACCGGGTCGATTAAATCTTCGCAATTGAGATAACCGTTCATCAGCAGTTCCCAACAGGTTTCTTCAATACGCTTGCGGCTCCAGCGCGGATAATCCGGGTTCGGTTCGCTGCACGCGCGAGAGAAGACAATTTTGGCGTTATTGAAATGCGCTTCGCGTCCGAGGTTAAAACCTTCGGCAAACGGCTTGGCAAACGCGACATAGGAGATGGTGCCGCCATAAGCCAGACCGCGGAGCGCCGATTGCAGCGCGTCGGCGTAGCCGCTGGTTTCGATAATCACATCGGCACCCTGCTTGCCGGTCAGCGTTTTGATCTCTTTACCTACATCAGTGCCGATGGGGTTAAGGCAGAAATCCGCGCCGTGGCGACGGGCAATATCACAGCGATGGGCGATAGGATCGACGCCAATCACCACAGAAGCGCCAGCGCGTTTAGCCAGTTGGATGGCAATTTGACCGATTGCGCCAAGCCCTACCACCACCACAAAATCCCCTACGCGCACGTTGGCATCGCGCACGCCGCTCATGGCAAACTGCGCCGGGTCGTAGCAGACGGCGTTTTTCCAGGAGCTGCCTTGCGGCATTTTGCGCAGCTTGTAGTTATTCACTGCGTTAATGATGACCGTCTCGGAGAGCGGGCCGTAGCCGCATACGCTGTCGCCCACCGCGTAGTCGGTAACGTCGCTGCCGCACTCGATAATGTCGCCAACCACCATGTTGCCAAGCTGGAATTTGCCAAACTCAATGCCGCGCGGCGCATCTGCCGGACGCGGAGTGAACATCTGCCATTCGCCGTTAAAGTCTTCATCAATAAACGGGCTGGCGGCGCGGAAGTCGACCACTTCCGTTCCGTGTTTCGGTGCGCCGAAACGCACGCGGATCTTCACTTCATTAGCTAAAATCGCCCGATCTTCATACTCAACCAGCGCAGCAACACGCGGTGCTGTGGCTACTAACTTTTTCATTTAAAACTCCTTGTAAAGAAACTGGCCGCTTTAGCCCTTCACGCCACCGGCGGTCAAACCACTCTTAATAAAACGTTCCGAAAGCGCATACATAATCACCACCGGCAATGCGGTCACCAGTGAGGCCGCCATCATCCGTCCCCAGATGTAATCTGGCGTACTGAACAGCGCGTTCAGGCCCACCGGTAAGGTGAAATTGCTGGCGCTGGAGAGGAAAATCGACGCAAACAGATAGTCGTTCCACGCCACCATAAAGCAGTAGACGAACACGGATATCAGCCCGGACATCGCCAACGGCACGGTGATGCGGAAGATAATTTGCAGACGGTTGAGGCCATCCATCATCGCCGCTTCTTCGATCTCATCGGGGATGGTGTCGAAGTAGCTTTTCAGCATAAACACGGCGGTGGGCAGAGTTTGCGTCACCATGGTGATGATCAGCGCCATCTCAGTGTCGTAAATGCCAAGCGCGGTGATGATTTTGAAAAGCGGCACCACCAGCAAAATGCCAGAGAACATATACACCGTGTAAAAGCTGGCGTTGATGGTCATCCGACCTTTAAAGCGCAGGCGGGAAAGCGCGTAAGCCCCAAGAATGCCGAGGAATACCGCCACCACGGATGAAACCACAGACACCACCAGACTGTTACGGAAGTAGTCGACAAACGGGAAAATCATCGGGTTAAAAATGTCGACGTAATGCTCCAGCGTCCACTGCTGCGGCAGCAGCGTAGGATGCAGTGAGATCGCCTCTTTCGCGCCCTTGAACGAGGTCATCAGCATCACAAAAAATGGAAACAGCGTGATGATGAGAAACAGCGCCAGCCCGCAGTAAAAACCGATGCGACTGAGTGTGCGTTTATTTGTTGCCATTGAGGTTCACCCGTTTCCTGGTCAGCAGAATGACAGCGAAAATAATGATGAAGAGCACCACCGAGATCGCCGCCGCTTTTCCTAAATCATTAAAGGCAAAGGCGGTTTTGTAGAGATATACACCGAGAATATCGACCTTGGTCGTCAGCAAATAAACATCCGCGAACATGTAGAACATCCAGATGGTGCGCAGTGTCACCACCGTCGCCAGGACCGGCATAATTGCGGGCAGCGTGACGATACGAAACCGTTGCCAGGCATTAGCGCCATCCATCTCTGCCGCTTCGTACAGCGATTTGTCGATGGTCTGCAAAATCGCCAGAAACGAGATAAAGGCATACGGGAAGTAGCGCCAGATGGCGAACAGCACCACCAGCACAAAGCTACTGCCCGGATTATCGAACCACAGCGGTGCCTGCTCATAGAGATGCAGAAGATCGACGCCGAGGTAGTTAACAATGCCGTAGCCGTTGTTGAACATGTATTTCCAGGCGAACACCAGCGAAATGGACGGCGTTACGTAGGAGAGGATCACCAGCGAACGCGCGGTTTTGCGCAGGCGGAACTCGCGGTTGAAAAACATCGCCACCGCCAGCCCGAGCACGGTGCTGCCCGCCACCACCAGCGCGGTATACCAGACCGTCATCCACAGCGAATGCCAGAAGTCGGGATCGGAGAGGATACGCACATAGTTGCTCACCCCAACAAACGTTGACTCGATGTTGGGATTGAGCGGCAGACGTAAAAAACTGATTTCGATATTCGACACCATCGGCCACGCCACCAGACCGCCCAGCAGTAATAAGCTGGGCGCGAGAAGCAGCAGCGCAAAGGGCATATCGGAACGACCTGAAAAAAGCCTGTTCATTGCGGATTCCTGTCCTGGGTTTAGTGCTGTTCGATCAGTTCATCCAGTTTTTTCTGGCTCGCTTGCAGCGTAGTAGAGAGATCGGCTTTACCCACGGTGACGTTATGCACCATTGAACTCACCACGCCAGAACCCGTCACATCACCCATGCGGGTAAAGTTTTTATCCCCTACTGCGCCAAAAACCTGAATATTTGGCAGTTCACCGATTAGCTGATTCGGTAGTTCACCCAGCGCCTTAATAACGTCGTTGTCTTTCCAGGTGGCGGTAGTCACCACCGCTTTATTCACCGGCAGCGCAGCACCTGGCGACATCATCACCCAGTCGGCAATGTTGTCTGCCTGCTCCATAAAGGTGACAAATTTTTCTGCTGCTTCCGTCTCTTCGGTCTTTTGCCCGGCGGTAATGGTCAGCGAGGTCAACATGCCGTAGACCGCAGAGTTTTTCTCGGTTGGCACCACGAAACCGACGTTTTTCGGGTCGCCTTCTTTAATCACAGCCGGAAGGATATAGGTGGAGTAAATCGCCATCGGCGCGGTGCCGTTCATAAAGGCGTCTTTCACTTCCATGATGTCGTTAGAACCCGGCATAGTGTTGGCAGCAAGGTCGCGGTAATAGGTCAGTGCCTGCATCATCTCTGGTGTATCAAGGGTGATTTTGCCTTCGGCGTTAAAGACGTTAGCCTGGTTGGATAACGCAAACTGGGAGAAGGATTGTTCCGTCAACACGCTTTCTGCTGTAGGCAGCGCAATGCCGTATTTTTTATTCGCCGGGTCATTCAGTTTCTGTGCAACGTCCAGCAGCTGTTGCCAGTTTTTCGGCTCCTCAAGCCCCGCTTTTGCCAGCACATCTTTGCGATACCAGATACCGCCAATCCAGGCGCTGACAGGAACACCGGTCCATGCGCTACCATCTTCGGTACGCACAATACGCAGTACGCCATCGTAAAACGCGCCTTCACCAACGTTGCTGATGACTGTGGCAACCGCTTTGCGATCGATAAGCTGCTCTTTGTCCATCACTTTGGCGTAGTCATGGCTGGTTTCGATCACTTCCGGCAGCGAACCGCTACGTGAAAGAGTAATGACTTTAGTGTTATAGGCATCTTCTTCCACGGGCACTTGCTTAACGGTGATGCCAGGGTTTTCTTTTTCAAAACGGGCAATCAATTTACTGATAACGGCCTGGCGCTCCTGCTCCACCGAAGAATGCATAAATTCGATGGATACATTCGTTTTATTTTCTTCTTTACAGCCTGAAATCAGGGCGCATGAAACCAGTGCTGATAACAGCACGATTTTTGATTTAATCATGAGATGTTCCTTTTTATTTAATCCACATAACCTGCCAGGGGCGCAGCGTTATTTCATTACCCAATATATCAACTTCACTAATCAGATCCCGACCATGCAGATTAGTAATATTTACATGCTGAATATTTTTACTGACATTAAACAATCCAGTCAGACAATTACCATCAGCGTTACTTCTTTGAATACGCATTACGGATGAATTAATCGTATCAATGGTAAAATTATTATCCGGATGAAACTCGTTATGGCTGCGACGAAGTGTAATTAAACGCGACAACTCATGATATACCGCATGCCTTAATGTAGCTTCATCGTTCAGTTCTCGGGTTATCTCTTTACTGTGATATTTTTTACGGTTAATCGCACGGTTATATCCGAGTTTTTCGACACCTGCGTAATCATTACGCGAGCCAAGAATACTTTGAATATATATCGCTGGCACACCGGGGAAACTTAACAAAATCGCATGGGCAAGGATAAACCTGGCGCAACGTTCTTCATCGCTACTCTCACGGCGGCTTAACGCATCCATATAGGTCACATTTATTTCATACGGACTGCGTGTACCGTCGGGATTATTTTTCCAGTTTACTAATGCACCTTCCTGCTGTAACGCCTCGACCAGCTCTAATATTTCGCTTTCAGGCAACAAGCCCCGTAGCGGGTTTAGCCCGATGCCATCGTGAGAGGCGAGGAAGTTAAACCAGGTGGTGTTGCTGGAAGGTAGTGTCAGGTTTTGCGCCCACGCACAAAGCGCCTCAACGTTCTGTTTTTGCACCGCATGCAGCACCAGTGGCGGCAGCGAGAACTGGTACACCATATGTGCTTCGTCATCGCCTGCGCCAAAGTAAGCAATGTTGTCTTTATGCGGAACATTGGTCTCGGTAATGATCACTGTACCTGGCGCAACGTTATCAATAATCGACCGTAACAGTTTGATAATCAGATGTGTTTTTTCCAGATGGATGCAGCTTGTTCCCGGCTCTTTCCACATAAAGCCAACGGCATCCAGGCGGACATACTCAGCACCTTTCGCAAGGTAACAGAGTAAAACATCCACCATCGCCAGCAACACTTCAGGGCTACGGTAATTCAGGTCAATTTGATCGTCACTAAAGGTGGTCCATAAATGGCGCGTTGAATGATCGCGCATCTGGAATGGCGTTAATAACGGTAACGCACGCGGGCGAGTGACGGCGCTGAGATCGGTTTGCGGGTCAACGGCAATAAAAAAATCTTCAAAACCTGGATGCTGTTGTAAATAGTTTTTAAACCATTCACTTTTTGCCGACATATGGTTGCAGACAAAATCAAACATTAAATGACTGCATTCACCGAGTTGCTGAATATCCTGCCACTCCCCCGCTTCACTGGCGACCTGATGATAATCAATTACCGAAAAGCCATCATCAGATGACCATGGATAAGACGGCAACAAATGAACATGTGAAAAAATGCTTTGCAGCCATTGATGGTAAAACTGATTAAATGTGGGTAATGGTTTTAAATCATTGCTGTGAAATTGATCGGCATAGGTAATTAACACGACATCACTTTCATCCCAGTGTTTTTTACGTCGCTGTGTAATTAATCGTTTCGCACTCTCAAGACGCGTTACAAGTTTCTGTAAATGAGTTGCGGTAAATGTTCCACCGTAGATTTCGTCCAGGTAATCCGTAATTTTCTGTTTCATGTTGCCTTTCCGTGGTAGCGGTCCCATGAAACGAGAGACTACTCCGCAGAAAATAAACTGTCAATTGAGCACAAGGGTTTTAGTCACGCAGGAAATCATTTTTTACCAGGGAAAAAGCGTATTTGTGAGCTGACGCAAATAATCTATGGGGATGTAAATAAGGTGTGACAGAAAAAAAAACGGCGCATAAGCGCCGCTCATGGTGAATTCTTTTAACCTTTGACCTTCGGCATTGCGATGTCTTTCAGGCCACCGGCGTTCTCAACGTGGGTATATCCCATCTCGCTAAGGATCTCTTTTGCTTGCCCTGACTGGCGTCCGGCATTGCAATACACTTTCACGGTGTCGTTTTTATCCGGAACGGCGGTGGCAATGCGCTCTTTCACTTCCTTCAGGGGAATATTGATGGCCCCCTGAACGTGCTCTTGCTGATACTGCTCTGGAACACGAACATCGATCCAGTGTTCAGCGGCGAAAACGGGCAGTGAAAACACCAGTGCCAGAGCAAGTAAGCCTTTTTTAAACATGTAAGCGTCCTTCTATGGATGAAAATTGCCATCCATTATACGCCTGAGATTTAACAATTTTTGCGAAACTCCCCTCACCTTTTATAACGCTGTGCCAGTTTATTAGCAGCCCGACTTAACAGCGGTTCCAGCGCCACAGCCAGCAACATTTTCAGCGGTCGGCGAGCAACTGATTTTATCGCCCAGCCCGCCACACCCGCCGGGCCATAGCGCAGTGCGGTAAGAAGTACCAGCTTGCCTGCTAATTTGAAACCAGGCTTTACCTTTTGCCCGGCCTGTTGCCAGCGAGTATTCATAACTTTCCTCACAGTTGACGGAAACGGCTACGTAACGTGAAAGTATCGGAAGTGACATAACGTTCCATCTCGCGTAAACGCGTTTCACTTGCCGCCAGTTCACGGTCGACTTCATCCAGCAATTCGCTGCTGGAAGGTAGCTGCTCACCAAAGGCCATGTTGTCCGGCATTGGATCAAGCGCAAATGACAAAATGATGTAAGCAACCAGGGTAAACAGCGCCAGACCGAAGAAAATCGACAGCACCACCAGGATACGCACCAGTTTTACCGGTACATCAAAATAGTTGGCAATCCCGGCGCAGACGCCGCGGACCATGCCCTGCTGTGGAATACGCCATAATTTTTTATTGAGATTAATGCCCGCCATTAGCGATCCCTCCAGTTCGGATGTTCTGCATCAAGAATAGATTCCAGCGCCTGAATACGTTCGCGCATCCGTTTTGCTTCATCAGCCAGTTGCGCTAATCGCTGCTGCTCACTTTGCGACAATTCACTGCGACCAGAACGATTGCTGTAATGCAGCCATAACCAGATCGGTAAAACAAACAGCACAAAAATGGTTAACGGAATAGCCAGAAATAGCGCGCTCATAAGTACTCCTTAGACGATGAGCGGCGGCGCGTTCGGACGCCGCCTGGATGTTATTATTGATTGTCTTGCTTCATTTTGGCTTTTAATTGTGCCAGTTGTTCGCTGATTGCATCATCGGCTTTCAGTTCGGCAAACTGATCGTCCAGCGATTTTTGTTTACCGAAGCTGTGGCTTTCTGCTTCCGCTTCCATCTGGTCAATACGACGTTCGAAAGATTCGAAACGAGCCATTGCTTCATCCAGTTTGCCACTGTCCAGCTGACGACGCACATCGCGCGACGAGTTTGCCGCCTGATGACGTAACATCAATGCCTGCTGGCGAGCGCGTGTTTCGCTCAATTTGTTTTCCAGCTCGCCAATCTCTTTCTTCATGCGTGCCAGCGTATCGTCCACCAGCGTCACTTCATGTTCCAGGGACTTAATCAGATCGGTCAGTTTCTGTTTTTCAATTAACGCTGCACGTGCCAGATCCTCTCTCTCTTTCAGCAGCGCCAGTTCGGCTTTTTCCTGCCATTCAACCTCACGCGCCGACGCTTGTTCAATACGGCGAGTCAGCTGTTTCTTTTCTGCCAACGCGCGCGCCGAAGTAGAACGTACTTCAACCAGTGTATCTTCCATCTCCTGGATCATCAGACGAACCAGTTTCTGTGGATCTTCCGCTTTCTCTAACAGAGCGTTGATGTTGGCATTCACGATGTCGGCAAAGCGAGAAAAAATACCCATAATGTTGTCCTCTTGATTTCTGCGTTCAGGATTGTCCTGCTGAACTGTTAATACAATTTGCGTGCCAATTTTTTATCTTTTTGATTTATAAAGATCTGATTGAAGAACCAACAGCAACATGCCAGGATGAGTTAGCGAATTACACTAACAAGTGGCGAATTTCATCATGGCAGAATACAAAGATAATTTACTTGGTGAGGCGAACAGCTTTCTCGAAGTGCTGGAACAGGTTTCGCATCTCGCACCGCTGGACAAACCGGTGCTCATCATCGGCGAACGCGGCACCGGTAAAGAGCTGATTGCCAGCCGCCTGCATTATCTCTCCTCCCGTTGGCAAGGGCCGTTTATTTCCCTTAACTGCGCGGCGTTAAATGAAAATCTGCTGGATTCCGAACTGTTTGGTCACGAAGCGGGGGCGTTTACCGGTGCGCAAAAACGTCATCCAGGGAGATTTGAACGTGCCGACGGCGGTACGCTATTTCTTGATGAACTCGCTACGGCACCGATGATGGTGCAGGAGAAATTATTGCGCGTGATTGAGTACGGTGAACTGGAGCGCGTTGGCGGCAGCCAGCCATTGCAGGTGAATGTGCGGTTGGTATGCGCGACGAATGCCGATCTCCCGGCGATGGTCAATGAAGGCACTTTTCGCGCTGACCTGCTCGACCGACTGGCTTTTGATGTTGTACAACTGCCACCACTGCGCGAGCGCGAAAGCGACATAATGTTGATGGCAGAATACTTTGCCATCCAGATGTGTCGGGAAATCAAGCTGCCTCTGTTCCCGGGGTTTACGGAGCGCGCCAGAGAAACATTGCTGAATTATCGTTGGCCGGGAAATATTCGTGAATTGAAAAACGTGGTGGAACGTTCAGTGTATCGCCACGGCACCAGCGATTATCCGCTTGATGACATCATTATTGATCCCTTTAAACGGCGTCCGCCTGAAGACGCTATCGCCGTTTCAGAAACCACCTCGCTTCCAACACTGCCGCTGGATTTACGTGAGTTTCAGATGCAGCAGGAAAAAGAGTTGCTGCAACTCAGTTTGCAACAAGGGAAATATAACCAGAAGCGCGCGGCTGAATTACTGGGGTTAACTTATCATCAGTTCCGCGCGTTGTTGAAAAAGCACCAGATTTAGCGAAGTTGAGCAATACAACTTGCCGGATGCGGCGTGAATGCTTTATTCGGCATACATAATCAATACGTCGTTTGCAGGCCTGATAAGCGCAGCGCATCAGACATTATTGCGTTGGGCTATTAATCGCTCAGCGCATCCTGCAAAATTTTCATTGCCGCATCGAATTGCGCATCCGGGATGGTCAGCGGATACAGGAAGCGAATCACGTTGCCGTATGCGCCACAGGTCAGCAGGAGCAGCCCCTGCGCCAGCGCGCGTTGCTGGATTTTCTGTGCAATCGCCGCTGACGGCTCGCCCGTTTGCGGATCGTTAAACTCTACCGCAATCATCGACCCCAGGCCGCGTACCGCAGCAATGGCCGGAACGCTTTCTTTGGCATCAATCAACGTGTTTTTGAGACGCTGGCCCAGTTGATTCGCGCGTTCGCAGAGTGATTCATTGTCGATAATATTGAGCACCGCGTGCGCGGCAGCCACCGCCAGCGGGTTACCGGCGTAGGTGCCGCCAAGCCCGCCCGGCGCGGGTGCGTCCATAATATTCGCGTTACCGACCACGCCCGAAAGCGGCATCCCGCCCGCGAGGCTTTTCGCCATCGTCATTAAATCCGGCTTATCGGCGTAATGATCCATGGCAAACAGCTTACCGGTACGCGCAAAGCCGCTTTGCACTTCATCAGCAATCATCACAATACCGTGCTCGTCGCACAGGCGGCGAATAGCGGCAACCAGCTCTTTTGGCGCAACGTTGAAACCGCCCTCGCCCTGCACCGGTTCGAAAATAATCGCCGCCACCTGCTTCGCTTCGATGTCTGATTTAAACAAGCGTTCGATGGCGTCGAGGGAGTCCTGTGTTGAAATGCCGTGTAAATCTGACGGATAAGGTACGTGATACACCGAACCAGGGAACGGGCCGAAGCCGATTTTGTACGGCGCAACTTTTCCGGTCAGCGCCATGGTCATATACGTACGACCGTGAAAGCCGCCGCTAAACGCAATCACGCCAGGGCGTCCGGTATGGGCGCGAGCAATTTTCACCGCGTTTTCCACCGCTTCCGCACCGGTGGTGAAGAACGCGGTTTTGGCCTGCCCGCTCACCGGGGCAAGGGCGTTGATTTTCTCCGCCAGGGTGACGTAGCTTTCATACGGCACAATCTGATACGCGGTGTGGGTAAACTGTTGCAGTTGCTGCTCCACCGCCGCGACCAGATCAGGGTGGCGATGCCCGGTATTCAGCACCGCAATGCCTGCGGCGAAATCGATGTACTCGTTGCCCTCAACATCCTTCAGCGTAGCGTTTTCAGCCGACTGGGCGAAGAAGTTACACATCACGCCAACCCCGCGCGGGGTGGCAGAAAGACGACGCTGATGGAATTCATTGTTGCTCATGTTTCACACCTTTTGACTCTTCACTGTTAATCGGAAATTAAACGCCCAGACGATCGCGCAGGCTGTAATACGCCGCGCCCATCGCGGTAAACGGTACGCGCAGCGTGCGCCCGCCGGGGAACGGGTAATGCGGCAGATTGGCGAAGGCATCGAAACGTTCGGCGTCGCCGCGCAGCAGTTCGGCAATCAAACGTCCGGCGAGATGAGTACAGGTGACGCCGTGGCCGCTGTAGCCCTGCATGTAATAGATGTTGGTATCGAGGCGACCAAACTGCGGCATACGCGACAGGGTCAGCAGGAAGTTGCCCGTCCAGCGATAGTCGATTTTCACGCCCTTCAACTGCGGGAAGGTTTTCAGCAGTTTCGGCACCACAAGACGCTCAACGTCATCCGGGTCGCGCGCGCCATACACTACGCCGCCGCCGTACAGCAGGCGGTTATCGGCGGTAAGACGGTAGTAATCAAGCAGATAATTACAGTCTTCCACGCAGTAGTTTTTCGGGATCAGCGAACGGGCTAAATCTTCCGACAGCCGCTCGGTGGTGATCACCTGCGTACCGCATGGCATGCTGCGTTTCGCCAGCTCCGGCTCCACTTTATCGCCCAGGTACGCATTCCCGGCGACAATCACATACTTCGCCGTCACCTGACCTTTGGCAGTACGCACCACGGCGGGCGTGGTGTGCTGGATCTGCGTGACCGCAGAAAGCTCATACACGCGCCCGCCGTTCAGGCGGATGGCATCGGCTTCACCAATGGCGAGGTTTAGCGGGTGAATATGCCCACCGCTGTGATCCAGCAGCGCACCAGTGTAGCGATCGCTGGCTACTTCACGGCGAATGGCGTTAGCGTCCAGCAGCTCCAGCTGTTTATTGCCGTAGCGTTCCCAGTTCTCTTTCTGCTCTTCGAGTGTGGCGAGCTGTTTATCATTCATCGCCACAAACAGGCCGCCGGGGCGGTAGTCGCAGTCAATCTGATAGCGTTTGATACGTTCGCGGATGATCTCGCCACCCTCGAACATCATGCTGCCGAGCATACGGGCGGTGTCCATGCCGTAGCTTTTTTCGATCACGTCGATGTCGCGGCTGTAGGAGTTCACAAGTTGCCCGCCATTGCGCCCGCTTGCGCCAAAGCCGATGCGTGAGGCTTCGAGAACCACTACGTCAAAGCCCGCTTCCGCCAGATGCAGCGCGGAGGAGAGCCCGGTATAGCCGCCGCCAACCACGCAAACGTCGCAGGTGATTGACTCATTCAGTGTGTCGAATGGTGCATATTTATTCGCACTGGCGGCGTAGTAACTGCTGGTATGTTCGGTCATTTCAGGCCTCCAGGCTTATCCAGATGGTTTTCAGTTCAGTGAATTTTTCAAGGGCATGCAGGGATTTGTCGCGACCGTTGCCGCTCTGCTTATAGCCGCCAAACGGCACGGTCATATCGCCGTCGTTGTAGTTATTGACGAAGACGGAACCGGCTTTCAGGCGTCGGCTCATGCGGTGCGCGCGGGAGAGGTCGCGCGTCCATACCGCCGCGCCAAGGCCGTACTGGCTGTCGTTGGCAAGCTGTAGCGCCTGTTCTTCTGATGTGAAACGCGTGACCACCAGCACCGGACCGAAAATCTCTTCGCGACTTAAGGACGCATTCGGGTCCACATCCACAAAGATGGTCGGGCCGATGGCGGCAGCCAGCCCGGCGTTACGGCCATCCAACAACAGTTGCCCTTTGCTTTCGCCTTCCCGAATAAAGCTATGGACCGAGTCGGCGTGGGCGCAGTCGATTAAGGTGCCCATGGTGGTTGCGGGATCAAGTGGATGGCCCGGCTGCCAGTTTTGCGCCTGCTGTTTTAACAGGGCTAAGAATTCATCGGCGATGCTCTCTTCCAGCAACAGGCGCGTTCCGGCGATGCACACCTGTCCCTGGTTGTAGAAAATGCCTGCTGCGGTGGCGCTTGCCGCCTGTTGCAAATCCGGGCAGTCAGCGAAAACGATGTTGGCGCTTTTGCCGCCCGCTTCCAGCCAGACGCGTTTCATGTTGCTGTCGCCCGCATCTTTCAGCAGCTGTTTCCCGGTACGGGTTGAACCGGTAAAGGCAATGGCGTCGATATCGTTATGACGCGACAGCGCCTGCCCGGCTTCATGACCAAAACCCGTCACCACGTTCAACACACCATCCGGCAAGCCTGCTTCTTTCGCCAGCCCCGCGAGACGAATCGCACTGAGCGGTGATTTTTCAGACGGTTTTAGAATCACGCTGTTTCCCGCCGCCAGCGCCGGGCCGAGTTTCCAGCAAGTCAGCAACAGCGGGAAGTTCCACGGCACGATGGCGGCAATCACGCCGACCGGTTCACGCACGATCATCGCCAGCTCATGGCTACTGGTGGTCGCCACTTCGCCATACACTTTGTCGATCGCTTCGGCGTACCAGCGAATGGCGCGCGCCGCGCCGGGAATATCATCACGCAGACTGTGACGAATCGGTTTGCCGGTGTCGAGAGTTTCCAGCAGTGCCAGCTCTTCGGCGTGGGCTTCCATTAAATCGGCGAGTTTATTCAGTACCGCTTTACGTTTAGCCGGAGAAGAGAGTGACCAGTCGCCGCGTTCAAATACGCCGCGTGCTGCGCTCATCGCACGGTCGATATCGACGCTCTTGCCGCGGGCAATTTTCGCCAGCGGTGCCTGGGTGACCGGATCAACGGTTTCAAAGGTTTCATTTTCCGCCGCAGCAGTATATTCACCGTTAATAAATAAGCGGTTTTCAATGGCGAGACTTAACGCTTTATCCTGCCAGTAAGCCAGATGATGAAAATTCATTATGACTCCTGTTTCACGTCTATCAGATATATGCAGTTTGTGAACGTCAGGGCGCAGAGATCCCCGGGCCGTATGCCCGTTTATTTCTGGCGACATTCTTTATATACACTTCATCCTTCAAGCCGCCTCTGCCTTGGCTGCGTTCGCTCCCCCGAATCACTTACCTGAGTAAGCTCATCGGGATTCGCTCACTTGCCGCCTTGATGCAACTTGAATGATTTTGTGTATAGATTGCCGGGCGCATTGCGCTTACCCGGCTTACAGAACAAAAAGATTAAAACGTGGTGGGCGTATGGGCGCTGATAATTCGGCAAATACCTGCCGACGTATTACTGAAACTGTGCGGGATGCCGGTATTAATGGCATAACTTTGCCCCGCGACGAGGTGGTAATCCTGACCATTAATCGTCAGAACAATTTCACCTTCCAGTACAGTGCCTATTTCCTCACCCTGATGCTTAATTCTTTCCCCAGTGGTTGTGCCCGGCTGGTACGTTTCAAAGATCATCGCCAGCGTGCGATTCGGGTTACCGTTATGAACCAGCTTCATTGACACACCCTGACTACCCATCTCAATTAAGTCGTCCTGATTAATGACGACCTGCGGCTCATCAGGTTTTTCCGGCTCGGAAAAGAATTCCGAGAGTGACAGACCATACACCTTCAGCAGCTTTTGCAGCGTACTGATGGCAGGGCTGACTTTATCTTGTTCTATCGTACTGATAGCACTGTGAGTCAGCCCGGAGAGTTCGGCGGCACGACGTTGTGAAAGCCCCTGCTGCTGGCGGATTTCCGACAAGCGTTTTCCTGGCGCCAGTCCCTCATCACTCATATTTGCATTTCCTTAAACTGTAGTGGTCAGAGTCGCTGTTTTTCAGCGATATGGTGCTGACAAGCGGTGATAAAGCCCTCGAACAATATACGCGAAAGCGCGTACTCGCTACTGTTCCATTCCGGGTGCCACTGTACGCCCAGCGCAAAAGGATGATTGATGACGCTAACCGCCTCAACTAAGCCATCCGGCGAGCGAGCTTCAACACGCAACCGTGGGCTAACGACCTTCGCCCCTTGTCCATGTAGAGAGTTTACCCAAAAGTTGCTACATTCAGGTAACAACGCAGACAGTAATCCCCCCTCTTCAACCTGAACTTCATGCGACGGTGCATATTGCTGTTCCACCGGCAGTTCGGGATCTTCCCGATGTTCCAGCAATTCAGGCTGTTCGCACAGCTTGCGATGCAACGAACCACCGGTTGCCACCACCAGTTCTTGTAAACCCCGGCAGATGGCGAAAATGGGGATGCGCCTTTCGAGTGCGGCATTAATTATCGCCATGCTCAGAAGATCACGCCCGGGATCGGCGTCAGGCTCATCGCCGTTTTCACCATATAGGTGCGGCTGCACATTGCTGGGACTACCAGGAAGATAAATGCCATCGAGTTTCGGCAAAAGTTGTTCAAGTAACGACGGTTCCGCCAGCGCATGTGGTAGCGCAATTGGCAAGCCGCCTGCGTGGATGATGGCATTCAGGTACTTTTCTTGCAGAGTCTGGGTCGCATGACCCTTAAGCCTGTTCCTGCACATTATGACACCGATAACCGGATTGTTCATTATATTTTCCATGCTCAATCTCACAAAGTGGACTAAATTATCGCCATTACTGCGCTTTAAATGACCTTTATGTTCAATATTTTTTCAATCTAGCAGTGGGTTTTCATTTTTGCAAACTCAATTTAACATTTGACAAACATTTAGTTTGCATACAGATTCGAATGGTGGTCATTATATTTTACGCTTTGATAACGAGCGGAAAACAAACCAAAGGCGAAGAATCATGGAAACCAATATCGTTGAAGTAGAGAACTTTGTTCAGCAGTCAGAAGAGAGGCGGGGTAGCGCCTTTACGCAGGAAGTGAAACGCTACCTGGAGCGCTACCCGAATACGCAATATGTTGATGTTTTACTTACTGATTTGAATGGTTGCTTCCGTGGAAAACGTATCCCTGTTGCAAGCCTGAAGAAGTTGGAGAAAGGGTGTTATTTCCCGGCCTCGGTGTTTGCAATGGATATTCTGGGCAACGTAGTAGAAGAAGCGGGTCTGGGTCAGGAAATGGGCGAGCCGGATCGTACTTGTGTTCCTGTTCTCGGTTCCTTAACCCCTTCTGCCGCCGATCCAGAGTTTATCGGTCAGATGCTCCTGACCATGGTCGATGAAGATGGCGCTCCCTTTGACGTTGAGCCGCGGAACGTTCTTAACCGCCTGTGGCAGCAGCTACGCCAGCGCGGATTGTTCCCGGTTGTAGCGGTAGAGCTGGAGTTCTATTTACTGGATCGTCAGCGCGACGCTGAAGGGTATCTGCAACCGCCCTGCGCGCCCGGCACCGATGACCGCAATACACAAAGCCAGGTTTACTCCGTTGATAACCTCAACCACTTCGCCGACGTGCTCAATGATATTGATGAACTGGCGCAGTTACAGTTAATTCCCGCCGACGGTGCGGTCGCCGAAGCCTCGCCGGGTCAGTTTGAAATCAACCTTTACCATACCGATAACGTGCTGGAAGCCTGCGATGATGCGCTGGCGCTAAAACGCCTGGTGCGTCTGATGGCAGAAAAGCATAAGATGCACGCCACTTTTATGGCGAAGCCGTATGAAGAGCACGCGGGCAGCGGGATGCATATCCATATCAGTATGCAAAATAATCGTGGCGAGAACGTGCTTTCTGACGCGGAAGGCGAAGATTCGCCGCTGCTGAAAAAAATGCTCGCCGGAATGATCGATCTGATGCCGTCATCAATGGCGTTGCTGGCACCAAACGTGAACTCGTATCGCCGCTTCCAGCCGGGGATGTATGTACCGACGCAGGCGTCGTGGGGCCATAACAACCGCACCGTCGCCCTGCGTATTCCATGCGGCGATCGTCATAATCACCGCGTGGAATATCGCGTGGCGGGTGCCGATGCCAACCCATATCTGGTGATGGCAGCGATTTTTGCCGGTATTTTGCACGGTCTTGATAACGAGCTGCCGTTGCAGGAAGAAGTCGAAGGCAACGGGCTGGAACAGGATGGCTTACCCTTCCCGATTCGCCAGAGCGATGCCCTGGGTGAGTTTATCGAGAATGATCACCTGCGCCGCTATTTAGGCGAACGGTTTTGCCATGTCTATCACGCCTGTAAAAATGATGAGCTGTTGCAGTTTGAGCGCCTCATCACAGAAACAGAAATTGAGTGGATGTTGAAAAACGCGTAATACCCCTTGCGGGGTTGTTTCATCGGCCTGAGCGGAGCCAGGCCTGACATTTGCTGGTAATCCAGACATTTTCCGGATGTCGCGTTATGGAGCGCAGGCGGCAACGGGCTTCCGTTAACGATTAAGACTGTGACGAGGAAATGAGATGATGCCGATGATTAAATCCCCGCATGGCGAGGGAGGCTGCGTATGCGCCCCTCCTGCGACTGACTGGACTCCGCCCCCTTTGCTTCCCTTGCTAAACAGGTTTGATTTCAGGTCGACACGACCGCAAACCTTATTACGCAGGGGAGGCAGCAATTATGGCTATTAATTCACCACTGAATATTGCTGCGCAACCCGGCAAAACCCGTCTGCGAAAATCACTGAAATTGTGGCAGGTGGTAATGATGGGTCTGGCCTATCTCACGCCGATGACTGTGTTCGATACTTTTGGCATTGTGTCAGGCATTAGCGACGGTCACGTTCCGGCGTCCTATTTGCTGGCGCTGGCGGGCGTGCTGTTTACCGCTATCAGCTACGGCAAACTGGTTCGCCAGTTTCCGGAGGCCGGTTCGGCCTATACCTACGCGCAAAAGTCGATTAACCCGCACGTCGGATTTATGGTCGGCTGGTCATCACTGCTGGATTATCTCTTTTTGCCGATGATCAACGTTTTGTTGGCGAAAATCTATCTCTCCGCCCTCTTCCCGGAAGTGCCGCCGTGGGTGTGGGTGGTAACCTTCGTCGCCATTTTAACCGCCGCGAATCTGAAGAGCGTCAACCTGGTCGCTAACTTCAATACCCTGTTTGTGTTGGTGCAAATCTCCATCATGGTGGTGTTTATCTTCCTGGTGGTTCAGGGACTGCATAAAGGAGAAGGCGTTGGCACGGTCTGGTCGTTACAGCCGTTTATCAGCGAGAACGCGCATCTGATTCCGATTATTACCGGGGCGACGATCGTCTGCTTCTCTTTCCTTGGTTTCGATGCAGTGACCACACTTTCGGAAGAGACACCAGACGCCGCACGCGTGATCCCGAAAGCCATCTTCCTGACGGCGGTCTATGGTGGCGTTATCTTTATCGCGGCGTCGTTCTTTATGCAGCTGTTCTTCCCCGATATCAGCCGCTTTAAAGACCCGGACGCCGCACTGCCTGAAATTGCACTCTACGTCGGCGGTAAGCTGTTCCAGTCGATTTTCCTTTGCACCACGTTTGTGAACACGTTAGCGTCTGGCCTGGCCTCACATGCCAGCGTGTCACGTCTGCTGTATGTGATGGGGCGCGACAATGTGTTTCCGGAGCGCGTGTTTGGCTATGTGCATCCGAAATGGCGGACTCCGGCACTGAACGTCATTATGGTCGGGATTGTCGCGATGTCGGCGCTGTTCTTCGATTTAGTTACCGCCACAGCGTTAATTAACTTCGGCGCGTTGGTAGCGTTTACCTTCGTTAACCTGTCGGTGTTCAACCACTTCTGGCGGCGCAAAGGAATGAATAAAAGCTGGAAGGAACACTTCCACTATTTATTAATGCCGCTGGTTGGCGCGCTGACGGTGGGCGTGCTGTGGATTAACCTCGAAGCCACCTCGCTGACGCTGGGTCTGGTATGGGCTTCGTTAGGCGGCGCATATTTGTGGTATCTGATTCGCCGCTATCGCAAAGTGCCGCTGTACGAAGGTGACAGAACGCCAGTGAGCGAAACGTAATAGTCGGATGCGCGCCGCATTATCCTGCCTGAGGGTAATGCGCCGCGCCATTAACTATAAAAAGATGTATGACCCGGATCACGAGTGCTATCATCCGCCCTTATGCTTAGCGCATTAACCCCAGGGGCAAATAATGAACCACGATATCCCGCTAAAATATTTTGATATTGCCGATGAGTACGCGACCGAATGCGCAGAGCCTGTCGCAGACGCTGAACGCACACCGCTGGCCCACTACTTCCAGTTACTGCTCACCCGTTTGATGAACAATGAAGAGATCAGCGAAGAAGCCCAACATGAAATGGCTGCTGAAGCGGGGATTAATCCCGTACGCATTGATGAGATCGCAGAGTTTTTGAATCAATGGGGTAATGAGTAATTATTTAATTGCAGACGATCGGTCAGTATCGTTGTCCGGATAAAGCGTTCACTCTGCATCCGGTTAAAATGACACGCATTGCAGCGTGCTTTAATGGGTTTCTCACGATCGTACCGCTCTGCTCCTCGCTAAGTTGTTCTGTGAGTTATAGTTATAGAGAAATCACGGGTACGAATGTTGAACAGATGGCGACGCCATCTGTTCAACGACCAACCACACGGCCCTCATTACGACCCCTGAACACAAACGGTAATGGCAAATGTCATTAAATATTAGTAAGATAGCCTCTTTACATAAAATCCCTTAATATTATGCGCCAGGTATTATCGTCTCTTTTGGTGATTGCTGGACTTGTGAGTGGTCAGGCAATCGCCGCGCCTGAATCTCCCCCGCATGCTGATATCCGCGACAGCGGTTTTGTCTATTGCGTCAGCGGGCAAGTCAACACCTTTAACCCATCCAAAGCGAGCAGTGGGTTAATTGTCGATACCCTTGCCGCCCAGTTTTATGATCGACTGCTGGATGTCGATCCCTATACCTATCGCCTGATGCCGGAACTTGCCGAAAGCTGGAAAGTACTCGACAACGGCGCGACCTATCGCTTCCACCTGCGTCGCGATGTTCCGTTTCAAAAAACCGACTGGTTTACTCCCACTCGTAAAATGAATGCCGACGATGTGGTGTTTACCTTCCAGCGAATTTTTGACCGCAACAACCCGTGGCATAACGTCAACGGCAGCAACTTCCCCTACTTCGACAGCCTGCAATTTGCCGATAACGTGAAAAGCGTCCGCAAACTGGATAATCATACCGTTGAGTTCCGACTCGCCCAGCCGGATGCTTCTTTTTTGTGGCACCTCGCAACCCATTATGCTTCGGTCATGTCGGCAGAATATGCCCGGAAGTTAGAGAAAGAAGATCGCCAGGAGCAACTCGACCGTCAACCGGTCGGCACCGGTCCGTATCAGTTGTCGGAATACCGCGCCGGGCAATTTATTCGCCTACAACGTCATGATGACTTCTGGCGCGGTAAACCGTTAATGCCGCAGGTAGTGGTGGATTTAGGCTCCGGCGGCACCGGACGTCTGTCGAAACTCCTGACCGGGGAATGCGACGTTCTGGCCTGGCCTGCTGCCAGCCAGCTATCCATTTTGCGTGACGACCCGCGCTTGCGTTTAACGCTGCGTCCTGGGATGAACGTCGCCTATCTGGCATTTAACACCGCCAAACCGCCGCTAAATAATCCCGCTGTCCGCCATGCGCTGGCACTGGCGATTAATAACCAGCGCCTGATGCAATCCATCTATTATGGTACGGCTGAAACGGCGGCCTCTATTTTACCGCGCGCCTCGTGGGCCTATGACAACGAGGCTAAAATTACTGAATACAATCCGGCGAAATCGCGCGAACAGTTGAAGTCGTTGGGGCTGGAAAATTTAACGCTGAAACTGTGGGTGCCCACACGTTCGCAGGCGTGGAACCCCAGTCCACTGAAAACTGCCGAACTGATTCAGGCGGATATGGCGCAGGTTGGCGTAAAAGTGGTGATTGTGCCGGTAGAAGGTCGCTTTCAGGAGGCGCGGTTGATGGATATGAGCCATGATCTGACGTTATCCGGTTGGGCGACGGACAGTAACGACCCGGACAGTTTCTTCCGTCCGTTACTGAGCTGCGCGGCAATTCATTCGCAGACCAACCTCGCCCACTGGTGCGATCCGAAATTCGACAGCGTATTGCGTAAGGCGCTCTCTTCGCAGCAGCTGGCGGCGCGTATTGAAGCCTATGACGAAGCGCAGAGTATTCTGGCGCAGGAATTGCCCATTTTGCCGCTGGCGTCGTCATTGCGTTTGCAGGCCTATCGGTACGATATCAAAGGTCTGGTACTTAGCCCGTTTGGTAACGCCTCCTTTGCTGGGGTGTATCGCGAGAAACAGGATGAGGTGAAAAAACCATGATTATCTTCACCTTACGCCGCATTTTGTTATTGATTGTCACCTTGTTCCTGCTGACCTTCGTTGGCTTCAGCTTGAGCTATTTCACCCCTCATGCGCCGTTACAAGGCGCGTCACTGTGGAATGCCTGGGTGTTCTGGTTTAACGGCCTGATCCACTGGGATTTTGGTGTTTCCAGCATTAACGGTCAACCGATTGCCGAACAGTTAAAAGAGGTCTTCCCGGCGACGATGGAACTGTGCATCCTCGCCTTCGGTTTTGCGCTGATTGTTGGCATCCCCGTGGGGATGATTGCCGGGATTACGCGCCATAAGTGGCAGGATAACTTGATCAACGCCATCGCCTTACTGGGCTTTTCAATCCCGGTGTTCTGGCTGGCGCTTCTGTTGACGCTGTTTTGTTCACTCACGCTAGGTTGGTTGCCCGTTTCAGGGCGTTTCGATCTGCTCTACGAAGTGAAACCGATTACCGGTTTTGCGTTGATTGATGCCTGGCTTTCGGACTCACCATGGCGGGATGAAATGATCATGAGCGCAATCCGCCATATGATATTGCCCGTGATCACCCTGTCGGTTGCGCCAACAACTGAAGTGATCCGCCTGATGCGTATCAGCACTATCGAAGTGTATGACCAGAACTATGTAAAAGCGGCGGCGACCCGCGGTTTGTCGCGCTTTACTATTTTGCGTCGCCACGTTCTGCATAACGCGTTACCGCCGGTTATTCCTCGCCTGGGCTTACAGTTTTCCACCATGCTGACGCTGGCGATGATCACCGAAATGGTTTTTAGCTGGCCGGGTTTAGGGCGCTGGTTAATTAACGCCATCCGCCAGCAGGATTACGCAGCCATTTCCGCCGGAGTGATGGTGTGTGGCTCACTGGTCATTATTGTTAACGTGATTTCTGATATTTTGGGTGCCATGGCTAACCCTCTGAAACATAAGGAATGGTATGCCTTACGATAGCGTATACAGCGAAAAGCGCCCGCCGGGCACGCTGCGTACCGCCTGGCGCAAATTTTATAGTGACGCCTCTGCGATGGTCGGCCTGTACGGCTGCGCGGGGCTGGCTGTACTGTGTATTTTTGGCGGCTGGTTTGCGCCTTACGGCATCGACCAGCAATTTCTCGGTTATCAATTATTGCCGCCGTCATGGTCGCGCTATGGCGAAGTTTCTTTCTTCCTGGGGACTGACGACCTCGGACGCGATGTTTTAAGCCGTTTACTGAGCGGAGCTGCGCCAACCGTGGGTGGCGCATTTGTGGTGACGCTTGCCGCGACGATCTGTGGCCTGGTACTGGGCACCTTCGCCGGGGCGACACACGGCCTCCGCTCAGCGGTGCTTAACCATATTCTGGATACCTTACTGGCGATCCCTTCGCTGCTGTTGGCAATTATCGTTGTAGCGTTTGCCGGACCGAGTTTGTCCCACGCTATGTTTGCTGTCTGGCTGGCATTGCTGCCGCGTATGGTACGTTCGATTTACAGCATGGTGCATGACGAACTGGAAAAAGAGTACGTTATCGCCGCCCGTCTGGATGGCGCATCAACGCTGAATATTCTCTGGTTTGCTGTGATGCCAAACATCACCGCCGGGCTGGTCACCGAGATCACCCGCGCACTGTCGATGGCAATTCTCGATATCGCCGCGCTGGGCTTTCTCGATCTCGGCGCACAACTCCCCTCGCCTGAATGGGGAGCGATGCTCGGTGATGCGCTGGAACTGATTTATGTCGCCCCGTGGACTGTCATGCTGCCAGGTGCGGCAATTATGATTAGCGTGTTGTTGGTTAACCTCCTTGGCGATGGCGTTCGTCGTGCGATTATTGCGGGGGTGGAATAATGCCATTACTCGATATTCGTAACCTGACCATTGAATTTAAAACCGGTGATGAGTGGGTTAAAGCCGTCGACCGGGTAAGTATGACCTTAACCGAAGGTGAAATCCGCGGTCTTGTTGGTGAATCCGGTTCCGGCAAGAGTTTGATTGCGAAAGCGATTTGTGGGGTGAATAAAGATAACTGGCGTGTTACTGCTGACCGTATGCGTTTTGATGATATCGATTTGCTGCGTCTCTCCGCACGCGAACGGCGCAAACTGGTTGGCCATAACGTGTCGATGATTTTCCAGGAACCGCAGTCGTGTCTTGACCCTTCAGAACGTGTGGGCCGCCAGTTGATGCAAAACATCCCAGCCTGGACCTATAAAGGCCGTTGGTGGCAGCGTTTTGGCTGGCGCAAACGCCGTGCCATTGAACTGCTGCACCGCGTGGGGATTAAAGATCACAAAGATGCGATGCGCAGTTTTCCCTATGAGTTGACCGAAGGTGAATGTCAGAAAGTGATGATAGCCATTGCACTGGCGAATCAACCGCGTCTGCTGATTGCTGACGAACCGACCAACTCAATGGAGCCAACAACCCAGGCGCAAATCTTTCGCCTGCTGACGCGTCTCAACCAAAACAGCAATACCACTATTTTGCTTATCAGCCATGACTTACAAATGCTTAGCCAATGGGCGGATAAAATTAACGTGCTTTACTGCGGTCAAACAGTGGAAACCGCGCCGAGTAAGGAGTTGGTGACGATGCCACATCATCCTTATACCCAGGCGCTGATCCGCGCGATACCAGACTTCGGCAGCGCGATGCCGCATAAAAGTCGCCTCAATACGCTGCCCGGCGCTATCCCACTGCTGGAACAGTTACCGATTGGTTGTCGTCTGGGGCCACGTTGCCCGTATGCACAACGAGAATGCATTGTGACGCCACGTTTGACGGGGGCGAAAAATCATCTCTATGCCTGTCATTTCCCGCTGAACATGGAGAAAGAGTGAGATGATCGAAACGCTGCTTGAAGTGCGTAATTTAAGTAAAACGTTCCGCTACCGGACCGGCTGGTTTCGTCGTCAGACCGTAGAAGCGGTAAAACCCTTGAGCTTTACGCTACGTGAAGGCCAGACACTGGCGATTATTGGCGAGAATGGTTCGGGTAAATCCACGCTGGCAAAAATGCTGGCGGGAATGATAGAGCCTACCAGCGGCGAGTTATTGATTGACGATCATCCACTGCATTTTGGCGATTATTCCTTCCGCAGTCAGCGTATTCGCATGATTTTTCAGGATCCTTCGACCTCGTTGAATCCCCGTCAACGTATCTCGCAAATTCTGGATTTTCCACTGCGCCTGAACACCGACCTGGAACCGGAACAGCGTCGCAAACAGATTATTGAAACGATGCGTATGGTTGGGCTGCTACCGGATCACGTCAGTTACTATCCGCATATGTTGGCACCCGGACAAAAACAGCGTCTGGGTCTGGCGCGCGCGCTGATATTGCGCCCAAAAGTCATTATTGCCGATGAAGCCCTCGCTTCACTGGATATGTCGATGCGTTCGCAGTTGATTAATCTGATGCTGGAATTACAGGAAAAACAGGGCATTTCGTATATTTATGTTACCCAGCATATCGGAATGATGAAGCACATTAGCGACCAGGTGCTGGTGATGCATCAGGGCGAGGTTGTCGAGCGAGGCAGCACCGCGGATGTGCTGGCATCGCCGCTGCATGAACTCACCAAACGGCTGATTGCCGGTCATTTTGGCGAGGCATTGACGGCGGATGCGTGGCGTAAAGATCGCTAATTTTCTGAATCCTCCTTCCAGATTATTCACCTCATTCTGACAAAAGATTAAATCTTGTCAGAATGAGGTGATAGATAAAATTAAATCAAATGCGCGTGATTTAAGACGCAATCTCACTTTGCAGGAACGAAAGCTCTGGCGATATCTTCGCAGCCGACGTTTTAGTGATTTCAAATTTCGCCGTCAACATCCAGTGGGGAGCTACATTCTCGATTTTGCTTGCTGCTCGGCGCGTGTAGTCGTTGAGCTGGATGGTGGGCAGCATGATTTAGCAGTTGCCTATGATTCCAGGCGCACTAGCTGGCTTGAGTCGCAGGGCTGGACCGTGCTGCGTTTCTGGAATAACGAGATTGATTGTAATGAGGAGACGGTGCTGGAGAATATTCTGCAGGAACTGAACCGCCGGTCACCCTCTCCCTGAAAGAGCGAGGGGGCAGACCGAGCCGAATAGCTGTTGTGGTGAAAACATGGAGACGGTGCTGGAGAATATTCGGCAAGGTCTGAACCGTCCCAGCCATCGCCATGAAAGGGTTAGGGGCTGTATGAGCCTGTTTGTTGCTGGGGTAACAATATTTGCACAATACGGTCCCCTCGCCCCTCTGGGGAGAGGGTTAGGGTGAGGGGAAAAGCGCCCCCCCTGCCGCAGCCTGCTCCGGTCGGACCTGGCAACTATAGCTACTCACAGCCAGGTTGATTATAATAACCGTTTATCTGTTCGTACTGTTTACTAAAACGACGAATCGCCTGATTTTCAGGCACAACAAGCATCAACAATAAGGATTAAAGCTATGGGTTTTCTTTCCGGTAAGCGCATTCTGGTAACCGGTGTTGCCAGCAAACTATCCATCGCCTACGGTATCGCTCAGGCGATGCACCGCGAAGGAGCTGAACTGGCATTCACCTACCAGAACGACAAACTGAAAGGCCGCGTAGAAGAATTTGCCGCTCAATTGGGTTCTGACATCGTTCTGCAGTGCGATGTTGCAGAAGATGCCAGCATCGACACCATGTTCGCTGAACTGGGGAAAGTTTGGCCGAAATTTGACGGTTTCGTACACTCTATTGGTTTTGCACCTGGCGATCAGCTGGATGGTGACTATGTTAACGCCGTTACCCGTGAAGGCTTCAAAATTGCCCACGACATCAGCTCCTACAGCTTCGTTGCAATGGCAAAAGCTTGCCGCTCCATGCTGAATCCGGGTTCTGCCCTGCTGACCCTTTCCTACCTTGGCGCTGAGCGCGCTATCCCGAACTACAACGTTATGGGTCTGGCAAAAGCGTCTCTGGAAGCGAACGTGCGCTATATGGCGAACGCGATGGGTCCGGAAGGTGTGCGTGTTAACGCCATCTCTGCTGGTCCGATCCGTACTCTGGCGGCCTCCGGTATCAAAGACTTCCGCAAAATGCTGGCTCATTGCGAAGCCGTTACCCCGATTCGCCGTACCGTTACTATTGAAGATGTGGGTAACTCTGCGGCATTCCTGTGCTCCGATCTCTCTGCCGGTATCTCCGGTGAAGTGGTCCACGTTGACGGCGGTTTCAGCATTGCTGCAATGAACGAACTCGAACTGAAATAATCGTTCTGTTGGTAAAGATGGGCGGCGTTCTGCCGCCCGTTATCTCTGTTATACCTTTCTGATATTTGTTATCGCCGATCCGTCTTTCTCCCCTTCCCGCCTTGCGTCAGGATAACGATTTCCTTTACGACCAAGGAGCGCCCATGGAACAACGCCACATCACCGGCAAAAGCCACTGGTATCATGAAACGCAATCCAGTACTACGGAGTATGACGTTCTGCCTCTGGTCCCGGAAGCCGCAAAGGTCAGCGATCCCTTTCTACTCGACGTGATCCTTGAAAAAGAAACGCTGGCCCCCTTCCTTTCATGGCTGGACCCTGCGCGTGTTCTTGCAGTGGATTTGTTCCCTGACCAGCTTACCGTGACCCGTTCACAGACCTTCACCGCTTATGAACGCTTGTCGACGGCCCTGACGGTTGCTCAGGTTTGCGGCGTCCAGCGGTTATGTAACTACTATTCGGCGCGACTTACGCCGCTCCCCGGGCCTGATTCCACCAGGGAAAGTAATCATCGGTTGGCACAAATCACGCAATATGCCCGCCAACTGGCTAGCTCGCCTTCTATTATCGACAACCGATCGCGCCAGCATCTGAATGACGTCGGTCTTACTGCCTGGGACTGTGTGATCATTAGCCAAATCATTGGTTTTATTGGCTTTCAGGCGCGGACAATTGCGACATTTCAGGCTTATCTCGGGCATCCGGTACGCTGGTTACCCGGGCTGGAGATACAAAACTACGCCGACGCGTCACTGTTTGCTGATGAATCATTACGCTGGCGAAGCAGCTATGAGGTGGAAAAACTACCTGAAGAGCACACAAAAAGTTCAACTGCAGAACTTTGCCAACTGGCCGAAATACTCTCTCTCCACCCTATTTCACTTTCCCTTCTCGAAAAGTTGTTAAACAGCACACGGGGCAATACACAGCCGGATAATCAGCTTGCGGCGTTGTTATGCGCGCGTATAAATGGCAGTCCTGCTTGTTTTGCCACCTGTATGGATTCATCAAATGAATATAAAAAAATCAGCACCCTTATGCGCAAGGGCGAAAATGAAATTAACCAATGGGCTGACCGTCATTCTGTTGAGCGCGCTACCGTTCAGGCGATACAATGGCTGACCCGAGCACCCGATCGCTTTAGCGCCGCCCAGTTCAGCCCTTTACTCGAACACGAAAAATCATCAACGCAGATTATTAATCTGCTGGTATGGAGCGGGCTGTGTGGCTGGATAAATCGCTTAAAAATCGCGTTGGGTGAGACATATTAACCTTGCCGCGTCAGACAGATTCGCGTAAAACTGTCAGCCGCTCTAATGGCCACCAAAATAGACAATTATGTTTCAGGACAACCCGCTGCTAGCGCAGCTTAAACAGCAACTGCATTCCCAGACGCCACGCGCTGAAGGGGTGGTAAAAGCCACAGAAAAAGGCTTTGGCTTCCTGGAAGTCGACGCGCAAAAAAGTTATTTCATTCCGCCGCCGCAGATGAAAAAAGTCATGCATGGCGACCGAATTATCGCGGTGATCCACAGTGAAAAAGAACGTGAATCCGCAGAGCCAGAAGAACTGGTTGAACCGTTCCTGACTCGTTTCGTGGGTAAGGTTCAGGGCAAAAATGACCGTCTGGCCATCGTTCCTGATCATCCACTCTTAAAAGACGCCATTCCTTGCCGCGCAGCCCGTGGCCTGAACCACGAGTTTAAAGAAGGCGACTGGGCGGTTGCCGAAATGCGCCGTCATCCGCTGAAAGGCGATCGTTCTTTCTATGCAGAACTGACACAATACATCACTTTTGGTGACGATCACTTTGTACCGTGGTGGGTTACCCTTGCACGCCATAATCTGGAAAAAGAAGCACCAGACGGCGTCGCTACCGAAATGCTCGATGAAGGTCTGGTTCGTGAAGATCTGACCGCGCTGGATTTTGTCACCATCGACAGTGCCAGCACAGAAGATATGGATGACGCCCTTTTCGCTAAGGCGTTGCCGGATGACAAACTTCAGCTGATTGTGGCGATTGCCGATCCAACCGCGTGGATTGCTGAAGGCAGTAAGCTGGACAAAGCCGCGAAAATTCGCGCATTCACCAACTATCTGCCTGGCTTCAACATCCCTATGCTGCCTCGCGAGCTTTCTGACGATCTCTGCTCACTGCGCGCCAATGAAGTCCGCCCGGTACTGGCATGCCGCATGACGCTCTCCGCTGATGGCACCATTGAAGATAATATCGAATTCTTTGCCGCCACCATCGAATCCAAAGCGAAGCTGGTGTATGACCAGGTTTCTGACTGGCTGGAAAATACCGGTGACTGGAAGCCTGAAAGTGAAGCAATTGCCGAACAAGTCCGTTTGTTAGCGCAAATTTGCCAACGCCGCGGCGAGTGGCGTCATAACCACGCACTGGTGTTTAAAGATCGCCCGGATTACCGCTTTATTCTCGGTGAAAAAGGTGAAGTGCTGGATATCGTCGCCGAGCCTCGTCGCATTGCCAACCGTATCGTCGAAGAAGCGATGATTGCCGCTAACATTTGTGCGGCCCGCGTACTGCGCGATAAGCTCGGTTTTGGCATCTATAACGTGCATATGGGCTTTGATCCGGCGAATGCCGACGCGCTGGCAGCGTTGCTGAAAACGCACGGTCTGCATGTCAATGCCGAAGAAGTGCTCACGCTGGACGGTTTCTGCAAACTGCGTCGTGAACTGGATGCGCAACCAACTGGTTTCCTCGACAGCCGCATTCGTCGCTTCCAGTCATTTGCTGAAATTAGCACTGAACCCGGTCCTCACTTTGGCCTCGGTCTGGAAGCATACGCCACCTGGACATCGCCGATCCGTAAATATGGCGACATGATCAACCACCGTCTGCTGAAAGCGGTTATCAAAGGCGAAACTGCGACGCGTCCACAGGATGAGATCACTGTCCAAATGGCCGAGCGTCGCCGTCTCAATCGGATGGCAGAACGTGATGTTGGTGACTGGTTATACGCACGCTTCCTGAAAGACAAAGCCGGGACCGACACCCGTTTCGCGGCGGAAATTGTCGATATCAGCCGTGGCGGCATGCGTGTTCGTTTGGTTGATAACGGCGCTATCGCCTTTATTCCTGCACCTTTCTTACACGCTGTGCGCGATGAAATGGTTTGCAGCCAGGAAAACGGCACCGTACAAATTAAAGGTGAAACGGTTTATAAAGTAACTGACGTTATTGACGTCACCATTGCCGAAGTCCGCATGGAAACCCGCAGCATTATTGCGCGCCCGGTCGCGTAATCTCCTTTCACGGCCCATTCCTTATGAATGGGCCGTTTATTTCCCCGCTCTACCTTCATCATATCCCGGCAGTTTTTTAACTGACTTTCGTTTGAAAACTGGCGTTTTTCCAAAACTGGATTACAAATAAATATATAAAAAAACAATGCGTTTAGCCGCCGTTAATTTCATGTAAGTCATGTTGTTCCTTTTATTTAACCGCGGACTCCGCTGTTAACCGGAGGATATGCATCATGAAAACCGTTAGGGAGTCCACAACGTTGTACAACTTTCTCGGATCGCACAATTCATACTGGCGGTTGACGGAAAGCAGCGATGTTTTGCGCTTTTCTACCACCGAAACCACAGAACCTGAACGTATGTTGCAGTTATCTGCCGAACAGGCTGCTCGAATCAGGGAAATGACAGTCATCACCTCCAGCCTGATGATGAGTCTGACCGTCGATGAAAGCGATCTTTCTGTGCATCTGGTAGGACGAAAAATCAATAAACGGGAATGGGCTGGCAACGCGTCTGCATGGCATGACACACCGGCGGTTGCTCGTGATTTATCACACGGGCTTTCCTTTGCTGAGCAGGTAGTTTCTGAAGCACATTCCGCAATAGTCATTCTCGACAGCCGGGGGAATATTCAACGCTTCAATCGCTTATGTGAAGATTACACAGGGTTGAAAGAACACGACGTCATTGGGCAAAGCGTGTTTAAACTGTTTATGAGTCGTCGTGAAGCTGCGGCATCCAGGCGCAATAACCGTGTATTTTTTCGAAGCGGCAATGCATATGAAGTCGAACTGTGGATACCAACACGTAAAGGCCAGCGGCTGTTTCTGTTTCGCAATAAATTTGTCCACAGCGGCAGTGGCAAAAACGAGATTTTTTTAATCTGTTCCGGTACCGACATTACCGAGGAGCGCCGCGCTCAGGAGCGACTGCGTATTCTGGCAAATACCGACAGTATCACCGGACTGCCGAATCGTAACGCAATGCAGGAGTTAATCGATCACGCTATTAATCATGCAGATAACAATAAAGTTGGGGTTGTGTATCTTGATTTGGATAATTTTAAAAAGGTCAACGACGCCTATGGGCATTTGTTTGGTGACCAGTTATTACGCGACGTGTCATTGGCTATTTTAAGCTGTCTCGAACATGACCAGGTGTTGGCGCGTCCAGGTGGCGATGAGTTTCTGGTACTGGCATCCAATACCTCACAAAGCGCGCTGGAAGCAATGGCATCACGAATTTTGACCCGCTTACGCCTCCCCTTTCGTATTGGTTTAATTGAAGTTTATACCAGCTGTTCAGTAGGTATTGCACTCTCTCCCGAACATGGTTCGGACAGCGCGGCTATTATTCGTCACGCCGACACAGCAATGTACACAGCGAAGGAAGGCGGACGAGGACAATTTTGCGTTTTTACCCCAGAAATGAATCAACGGGTATTTGAATATCTCTGGCTGGATACCAACTTGCGTAAAGCACTAGAAAACGATCAGTTGGTTATTCACTATCAACCGAAAATCACCTGGCGTGGCGAAGTGCGCAGTCTGGAAGCACTAGTACGTTGGCAGTCACCTGAACGTGGGTTGATTCCACCGTTGGACTTCATTTCCTACGCCGAAGAGTCAGGGCTAATTGTGCCTTTAGGCCGTTGGGTGATTCTCGATGTCGTACGCCAGGTGGCAAAGTGGCGGGATAAAGGCATAAACCTGCGAGTGGCGGTAAATATTTCTGCACGTCAGCTCGCCGATCAAACCATTTTCACCGCCCTGAAACAGGTTCTCCAGGAACTCAATTTTGAATACTGCCCTATAGATGTTGAACTGACAGAGAGTTGTCTGATTGAGAATGATGAACTGGCACTGTCTGTTATTCAACAATTTAGCCAACTAGGTGCGCAAGTACATCTGGATGATTTTGGTACCGGCTACTCTTCACTTTCGCAACTGGCGCGCTTTCCGATCGATGCCATCAAACTTGACCAGGTTTTTGTTCGAGATATTCACAAACAACCTGTCTCGCAGTCACTGGTCCGGGCGATCGTCGCTGTGGCCCAGGCATTGAATCTTCAGGTGATCGCCGAAGGTGTAGAGAGTGCAAAGGAAGATGCTTTTTTAACCAAGAACGGGATCAATGAGCGGCAAGGATTTTTGTTTGCCAAACCGATGCCCGCCGTCGCCTTCGAACGCTGGTATAAACGCTATCTGAAGCGCGCATAAGTAGATGAATATATATACTTAGCGCTATATCCCGTCATTATATATCGTATTCCTGGATGATAATTAGCCGTTGCTGTTAAACACTTCTCTTTTAGCGGCAATTTTTGCATTATTCATTTTCCACTTTTGCTATAAGGATGTCCTTGATGTCTGAATTTGATGCCCAGCGCGTTGCCGAACGTATTGATATTGTGTTAGATATCCTTGTGGCAGGCGATTACCACTCTGCGATCCATAATCTCGAGATACTTAAAGCAGAACTCTTGCGCCAGGTTGCTGAATCTACGCCAGACATCCCGAAGGCACCGTGGGAGATTTAACAATCGTGCCTTCAGGTTTTCCTATTTGAGGATGCCCGGCGCGTCAGTATTTTTTTATTAAGTATTATAACGTTATAAGAATTACAGCGATGAATTCCCGACAACAAACTATTCTACAGATGGTCATTGACCAGGGTCAGGTTAGCGTAACCGATCTGGCAAAAGCCACTGGAGTTTCTGAAGTTACCATTCGCCAGGATCTCAACACACTCGAAAAACTGAGTTACCTCCGCCGTGCACATGGCTTTGCTGTTTCGCTTGATAGTGATGACGTCGAAACCCGTATGATGAGCAACTATACGCTGAAGCGTGAACTCGCCGAGTTTGCCGCGTCGCTGGTTCAACCGGGCGAAACCATCTTTATCGAAAATGGCAGCAGCAATGCCCTACTCGCCCGGACTCTGGGCGAGCAGAAGAAAAATGTCACTATCATCACGGTCAGCAGCTACATCGCGCATTTGCTGAAAGACGCGCCTTGTGAAGTTATTTTGCTCGGTGGCGTGTATCAGAAAAAAAGCGAAAGTATGGTTGGCCCTTTGACACGCCAGTGCATCCAACAGGTGCATTTCAGCAAAGCATTTATTGGTATTGATGGCTGGCAACCTGAAACTGGATTTACCGGTCGCGATATGATGCGTACCGATGTGGTCAATGCCGTGCTGGAAAAAGAGTGCGAAGCGATAGTCCTGACTGACAGCTCGAAATTTGGTGCTGTACATTCATACTCCATCGGTCCCGTTGAGCGATTCAATCGCGTGATTACCGATTCGAAAATACGCGCCAGCGATCTGATGCATCTTGAGCACAGTAAACTCACCGTTCACGTCGTTGACATTTAACCATTTCCCTTCTCTACGGATGATTTGCAGTTTGGCAAATCATCCGCTCTAAGATGATTCCTGGTTGATAATTAAGACTATTTACCTGTTATTAACACTCTCAAGATATAAAATTATTATCAGCGATATAACAGGAAGTCATTATCACCTGCGTGATATAACCCTGCGCGCGAGCAGATTTCACGGAATAATTTCACCAGGCTTATTCTTAGCTATTATAGTTATAGAGAGCTTACTTCCGTGAATCATAAATTCAGGAGAGAGTATTATGTTTGTAACGAGCAAAAAAATGACCGCGGCTGTTCTGGCAATTACTTTGGCAATGTCTCTGAGTGCCTGTTCTAACTGGTCTAAACGGGACCGCAACACCGCAATCGGCGCGGGTGCAGGGGCATTAGGCGGTGCAGTACTGACCGATGGCAGTACGTTGGGTACATTAGGTGGTGCAGCTGTCGGCGGTGTTATTGGTCACCAGGTCGGTAAATAATCGTAAATAAATGTCGATTATCGACTCGCAATTATAATACGCTTGATTCTGTTCAGTACGAAATAACTGAATAATACACACAGTAAAATATTCGAAAGCCACGGATATATCCGTGGCTTTTTATGTTAACCGCCTGCGAGTTTTACCTTCATCCCTTTCGCTTCAAGTAGTGATTTTAATAAATCACGCTTATCGCCCTGGATTTCAATAACTCCATCTTTAACTGCTCCGCCGCAGCCGCATTTTTTCTTCAGTTCCGCTGCAAGTTTTGTCAGTTCGGCATCATCGAGATCGACACCGGTAATCAGGCAAACGCCCTTACCTTTACGTCCACTGGTCTGACGCTGAATACGCATCACACCGTCGCCTTTAGGGCGTACAGGGACCGCTTTGGGCTCATCAATACGTCCGGTTTCCGTTGAGTAGACCAGACGGCTGTTGGAATCACTCATCATGCACTCCGCTGTAAAGAGGCGTTGATCGCTTTCAGCGTCTGCGCTGGATCTACCGATTGCGTTACCGGGCGACCAATCACCATATAATCAACACCAGCCGACAACGCCTGTTCTGGCGTCATAATGCGGCGCTGGTCACCAGCTTCACTCCCCTGCGGACGAATGCCCGGCGTAACCAGTTTGAACTCCTGACCGAATACCTGTTTAAAGCGCACAGCTTCCTGAGCAGAACACACCACACCATCAAGGCCACATTTTTGCGTCAGTGCCGCCAGACGTTCTGCATAATCTGCAGGTGACAGTGTCATGCCAAGATCGACCAGGTCGCTGGCTTCCATGCTGGTCAACACTGTCACAGCAATCAAAAGCGGTGCATCTTTGCCAAACGGAACCAGTGCCTCACGCGCTGCGGTCATCATACGCGCCCCACCAGAGGCATGAACATTCACCATCCACACGCCTAAGTCAGCTGCAGCAGCGACAGCGTGCGCTGCAGTGTTAGGAATATCGTGGAATTTCAGGTCAAGAAAGATATCAAAACCACGCTGTTGAAGTTCGCGCACAAACTGTGGCCCAAACAATGTAAACATCTCTTTGCCGACCTTCAGACGACAATCGCGTGGGTCGATCTTGTCGACAAAGGACAGCGCGTCATCACGATTATGATAATCAAGGGCAACAACCACAGGAGAATTCGTAACAGCGCGGGAAGAAGATGAAGCAGTTAACGTCATGACCAGACCTTCTTGATGATGGGCACCGGAAGTGGCGCGAAACAGGTAAACGGCGAGCATTCTACCCGTGGAAATAAAAAATTAACAGTTGCGATTTTTCCCCTGGCAGGCTTTTTCTGCGCCGTCGTTGCCGGAGCACAATGGAACATCAATAACTAGTATGTTGTAACTAAAGTAGGATTTTTTTAAAAATTACAGGCCATCAAGACCGCGAATCGGTTTAATGGTTGACCAGGCCCGACAAGACGGACAATGCCAGTAGAGGGTGTATGCGGTAAAACCACATTTCTGGCAGCGATAACGAGGCTTACTACGTACCTTTTCGCCAACCATGTCACGCAGCACCATCAGGCTCTCTTTGGCACGCCCTTCTTCCGCTTCATTTAAGTGGTAATCCATTAACTTATGGAACACACGCATGGTCGGATGACGCTGAAGCTGGCGCGTAATATAGACCTGTGCGGCCTCACTACCGTCGCGCGCTTCGATGATATCAGCAAGCATCAATTCAGCATCGGCACCGGTGTTCTCTTCCACCGCACGCTGCAGGAATTCTGCCCATTCGGCAGTTTTACCCAACTGCTGATAGCAGGTTTGCAACATTTCCAGCGTTTCGCTGACCAGTTCTCTGTCCTGGGATATCACGCGTTGCAGACTTTCGACGGCTTTGGCGTATTCTCCTTTCGCCATAAACACGCGTCCCATCATTATGGATACGCGGGCGCTGTTTTTATCTGCCGCCGCCCCTTTTTTTAGCAAGGTCATGGCACGATCGAGATCGTCGCTGGCCATATGCTGCAGGGCTAACTCACAGTAGAAATGGGCAATTTCGACGCGCTGTTTATCTTTACCCAGCTTCACCAGGCGTTCGGCAACATCAATTGCTTTCTGCCACTCACTGGTAGCCTGGTAGATTTGTAGCAACTGTTGCAGCGCGCCAATGCGGAAGTCAGTTTCATCGGTCAGCTGATTGAACATGTCTTCCGCGCGGTCATATAACCCGGCGGCCATGTAATCACGCCCCAGTTGTTGAATCGCCAACAGACGCTGTTCATAGGTCAGCGAGGCGCTTTCCATTAGGGTCTGATGGATGCGAATAGCGCGATCAACTTCGCCACGCGAACGGAACAGGTTTCCGAGCGTAAGGTGGGCTTCAACGGTGCCTGTATCCTCTTTAAGCATATCGAGAAACAGGTCTACCGCTTTATCCTGTTGATTACTAAGCAGGAAGTTAACCCCCGCTACGTAATCACGCGACAAGCGGTTGGCTTCATCTTGCTTGTTTTGTTGCGCACTTCTGCGGCCCATATACCAGCCATAGGCAGCGGCTACAGGCAAAAGCAGAAACAACAACTCCAGCATAGAAAGTTATTCCTTCGCCGCTGACGAGTGCGGCACTACAGCCACGTCAGTCGCGGGTGAAAGCTGGTTTTCCAGTCGCTTTATTTTACGTTCAGCGCGCGCCAGGGAAACACGAACTCGCAGCCAGAACAGGCCACAAATCAACCAACCGATAGCAAACCCCGCAGCAAACAATACCGCCAGCAATGTGGAAATACGGTACTCCCCTTGCGCTAACAGATAATTAAACGTCACCTGTTGATCGTTCTGCGCACCCAACGTGACCGAAATCACGAAGATCGCTAACACCAGTAAGAAAATGAGTAAATATTTCACATTACTTCCCGTTATGTGGTTAGAGCGAATAAATTATGGTCAACTTACCGCAATAGCCCTTTAAAGTACCATTTTCGCGCCGTCTGCGAAATGGCATCCACACGCATTGTTGATGATTTAAGGGCTAAACTCGGAAAATCAACCAGCGTTAACTTTCTTGTTCTCGTTGCGCTATTTCGCGATTTTCTTCCGCAGGTGGTGTTAATGGCCCACAAATTCGTTGCGCAAGCCACGTTGCCACCACCACCAGCGCCCACGAAATCAACGTAGCTACTACCAGATCGCGTGGCCAATGCATCCCGAGCAGCAGGCGGCTTCCCATGACTCCCGTTGCCCAGACCAGCAAGATAGCAATGGTTAACGTTCGCCGACGCGGCCACAGCAAACCAACGGCCAGCAGTGCCCAACTGGCAGCAAACATCGTGTGACCGGAAGGAAAGGCAAACCCCGTCTCTTTCTGCCAGTGTGAACGCAAATATTGTGGGATATTTTTCTCTTCAGCCAACTGTTCTTTCACTAGATTTCCGCGTTCTGCTCGCTTTAAAGTGTAGAACTCATCAACCGGAATATGATGTGTTTTTTCCAGCCAGATAACAAAAGGTCGTGGTTCCTGGACTTTGTCTTTGATCCAGGATTTAACGCCTTGTCCCACAAGGATTGCGGCCGCCAGAATGGCAAATAATACAAAGGCAGCCTTAATGCGAAAACGCAGACACCAGAGAAACCAGCCGAATAAAATCAAATGTGTAATGACGCCCCAGGGCTGGGTGACAGTTTCAGTAACCCAAAAAGCCGCTTTTAGTAGCCAACTTTGTTCTCCAGGTTGCCAACGCCAGCCAGAAATCCATACGGCTACTGGCATGACAAGCAATAGTGCAGCTCCCACTGCGGTACGTCTGGCAATCGAACGCATGGCCTCTCCTTTTTGATAAGTCCCACAATCATAACTGAAAACGCCAGTTTCAGGAAAAATTGACAGATTTGTGCCATTCCGTGAACGATCGACGCGTCGTGATTAGGTGAACCCCTTCTCGTTATGGCAAAATAAGCCAATACAGAACCAGCATTATCTGGAGAATTTCATGCAGCTTAAACGTGTGGCAGAAGCCAAACTGCCAACCCCATGGGGCGATTTCCTGATGGTGGGATTTGAAGAACTGGCAACCGGACACGATCATGTCGCGCTAGTCTATGGCGATATTTCCGGGCATACCCCGGTACTTGCGCGCGTCCATTCCGAATGTCTGACCGGTGACGCCCTGTTCAGCTTGCGCTGCGATTGTGGCTTCCAGCTCGAAGCGGCATTGACGCAAATTGCCGAGGAAGGCCGTGGTATTTTGCTGTATCACCGTCAGGAAGGTCGTAACATTGGTCTGCTGAATAAAATCCGCGCTTACGCACTGCAGGATCAAGGTTACGATACCGTAGAGGCTAACCACCAGTTAGGCTTCGCCGCTGATGAGCGCGACTTCACTCTTTGCGCTGATATGTTCAAACTCCTTGGCGTCAATGAAGTCCGCTTGTTAACCAATAACCCGAAAAAAGTCGAAATTCTGACCGAAGCAGGGATTAATATTGTTGAACGCGTACCATTGATTGTAGGTCGTAACCCCAATAACGAACATTATCTCGATACCAAAGCCGAGAAAATGGGCCATTTGCTGAACAAATAACCCTCTTGCATTGTGTAATTCATTTGCTTGCCGGAAGCAAAATAACCGGCAAGCAAATAGTTGTTACTTCAACATATTACGAATGACATAATGCAAAATGCCGTCGTTCTGGTAGTAGGTCAACTCCGTCGCGGTGTCGATACGACAACGGCAGGGTACGACTTCCTGGCTACCATCCGCGCGCGTAAGCGTCACCGGAACCGTCGCGCCGGGTTGTAGGTTTTGCAGATCGCCAATATCAATCTTCTCTTCCCCGGTTAGCCCTAACGTTTTACGCGTTACGCCTTGCGGAAATTCCAGCGGCAGGATGCCCATGCCAATTAAATTCGAACGGTGAATTCGTTCAAACGATTCGGCAATCACCACACGAATACCAAGCAGACGCGGACCTTTTGCCGCCCAGTCACGACTGGAGCCTGATCCATACTCTTTCCCGGCAATCACCGCCAGCGGCGTTTGCTCCTGCTTATAGCGCATCGCAGCATCATAAATAGAGACTACGTCGCTGTCAGGTAAATGCCGCGTCATCCCCCCTTCAACGCCAGGCACCATTTCATTACGGATGCGAATATTGGCGAAGGTGCCGCGCATCATCACTTCATGGTTACCACGCCGCGAACCGTAGGAGTTAAAGTCTTTTCGCTCAACACCCCGACCTTGTAGATATCGACCCGCTGGGCTGTCGGGCTTAATACTGCCCGCCGGAGAGATATGGTCAGTGGTGACTGAATCCCCCAGCATTGCGAGGATCCGCGCACCGTGAATATCTTCCACTGGTGCTGGTGTTGCCTGCATTTCATCAAAGAAAGGCGATAAGCGAATATAGGTTGAGTCCTCCTGCCAACCGTAGGTATCGGATCGTGTGACGTTAATTCCCTTCCACTCTGCTGTGCCTTCAAAAACTTCTGCGTACTCTTTGCGGAACATTTCTGTGGAGACTTGTTCTACCGCACGGGCAATTTCTTGTGCCGATGGCCAGATATCTTTCAGATAAACCGGATCGCCTTTGCGATCATGGCCGATAGGCTCAGAAGCCAGGTTGATATTCATATTTCCCGCCAGCGCATAGGCAACCACCAGCGGCGGCGAGGCCAGCCAGTTAGTTTTAACCAGCGGATGGATACGGCCTTCAAAGTTACGGTTGCCGGACAGCACCGCACCGACGGTTAAATCGCCTTTTTTGATTGCCGTTTCGATAGGATCGGGCAGCGGCCCAGAGTTACCAATACAGGTGGTACAACCGTATCCCACAAGGTTAAACCCCAGTTCGTCGAGATACGGTGTCAGTTTCGCTTTTGCCAGATAATCAGAAACGACTTTCGAACCCGGTGCCAGCGACGCTTTGACCCATGGTTGCCGCTTGAGGCCCAGAGTTACGGCTTTTTTCGCCAGCAAGCCTGCGGCCATCAGCACACTTGGGTTAGAGGTGTTGGTGCACGAGGTTATCGCAGCAATGACCACAGCGCCATCAGGTAACTGATACTGATGTCCGTTCATAACATAATCGACCGGCTGGCGATCTTTATGCGTGGCATTCACTTCCAGTTCGTTACTGGCGGCAAATGCTTTTGGTACATCGGGCAGTGCAACGCGATCCTGTGGGCGTTTAGGCCCTGCCAGGCTCGCTTCAACGTCATTCATATCCAGTTCTAACGTACTGGTAAAAATTGGTTCATCGCCCGGGTTACGCCACATGCCCTGCGCTTTGGCATATTTTTCGACCAACTCGACCTGATCTTCGCTGCGCCCGCTTAAACGCATGTAATCGAGGGTTACAGCATCGATTGGGAAGAAGCCACAGGTGGCACCATATTCTGGCGACATATTGGCAATGGTGGCGCGATCCGCCAACGGTAGTGAATCCAGACCATCACCATAAAATTCGACGAATTTCCCCACCACGCCATGTTTGCGCAGCATTTGGGTAACAGTGAGAACCAGGTCTGTGGCGGTAATACCTTCACGTAATTTTCCGGTAAGTTTGAAGCCCACTACATCCGGGATAAGCATGGAAACCGGCTGGCCTAACATTGCGGCTTCTGCTTCGATCCCACCAACGCCCCACCCCAGCACGCCAAGGCCGTTGATCATGGTGGTGTGCGAGTCAGTACCAACGAGTGTATCCGGATAAGCAATCCATTCACCGTCCTGCAATTCACTCCACACTGCTTTGCCGAGATATTCGAGGTTAACCTGATGGCAAATGCCTGTGCCTGGCGGCACGACGCTAAACCGACTGAACGCTTGCTTTCCCCATTTCAGGAACACATAACGTTCGTGGTTGCGCTCCATTTCCAGGCGTACGTTTTCTTCAAATGCCTCATCATCACCAAAACGATCGACGGTCACCGAGTGGTCAATGACCAGGTCGACCGGTGAGAGCGGGTTAACCTTTGCAGTATCGCCGCCGAGGCGTTTAACCGCTTCGCGCATTGCCGCCAGATCAACAACGGCAGGTACGCCGGTAAAGTCCTGCATCAGCACCCTTGCCGGGCGGTAGGCAATTTCACGGTCAGCATGGGCATTTTTCAGCCATCCTGCCAGCGCGTGGATATCCTCTTCGGTAACCGAGTTACCATCCTGCCAGCGCAGCAGGTTTTCGAGCAAAACTTTGAGTGACTTGGGTAGACGGGTGATATCGCCCAGTGATTTAGCAGCAAGCGGCAGGCTGTAGTAGTGGTAAGTTTTATCTTTGGCCTGCAACGTGTCCTTACTGGCTTCTCGTAGGGTTGACGACATAGCTCCTCCTTAATGACAGGGTTGCGAAGCCCTGATTCTCTTCAGGGTGAATATTAAAGATAACACAAACATCGCGTAACGATTTGATAACAACCCAAATTGATAAAAGAGGAGAAACCTTGTGGCAAAGCAAATGACAACCCCGCCGCAGCGGGGTCAAGGATCAGTGAGTAATGATCCAGAGGAGTTCGGCCCAGAAGAGCATCGACAGAGAAAACGCGCCCATCCAGGACCAATATTTCATATTTGTGTTGATCATAGGCTACACCCTTAACGGTTATTATTTTGTGTTGAGATAACTCAAGCTGTTATTGCTGCGGTGTATTAAAAGCCCTTTAATTCATTAAAAATGGGTAATAAGAATGATGATAATTATTGTTTCGGCTGATCATCTTCAGCAAACAGTTCTATAAAGGCTTGCTGCTGCGATGTTAGTTGCCAGTCGTCTGGAATAACGACGGAACATTCCCGTTTCGTTTCTGTTTCATTGTCACTATGCTGGCATAATGGTGACGACTCCAGTTGCTCCTGACCGACCATAGTTATCCCCACACTTTCCAAATCAGCAGTGCGACAACCACCCAGAAAAGTGCAGAACCAAGAAAAACCGCCAGCCAGGCTTTACGTTTTAATTCAGGATCGCGGCGGGGTTCCTGATTTCCAGAAGGCATTGCTAACCTCATATAATCGCCATCACTTATCAGCAAGACGTTGAACGATTGGTGTAATTAATCATACGATGAGACAAATCCTAAAGAAACTTTAGTCAAAAATCCAGCGAATTTACGAATCGTCTCCAGTGAATAATTCAATCTTTTGACCTGAAATAGATATTTGAAAACTGGAGTTTGCGAGGCGGGTAATTAGACACTACTTTACAGGTAATTTACCCTATAAATATGAGGGATAAAAATATTGTGCACGGTATAGAAATAAGTAACAAAAGAGAATATATTCCGGCACCTTCGCTACATAAAAGGTGCCGAAAATAACGCAAGAAATTATTTTTCCGGCAGTTTTATATCTTTAAACATGACCTCAATTTCTTCATTAGAGCGCAATGCGACAGCCGCATCAACGACATCACGCGTTAAATGCGGTGCAAAACGCTGAATGAAATCATACATATAACTGCGCAAGAAAGTACTACGGCGAAAACCAATTTTGGTTGTACTGTGGCTGAAGATATCGTGAGCATCAACACGCACAAGGTCGGGATCGGCGACCGGATCCACCGCCATGCTGGCAATGACCCCTACCCCCAGCCCTAACCGGACGTAAGTTTTAATGACGTCAGCATCCGTTGCCGTGAAAACGATACGCGGCGTTAACCCTGCGCGATTAAAGGCAGTATCCAGTTCTGAACGTCCGGTAAAGCCGAAGGTATATGTCACCAACGGATATTGCGCCAGTTCTTCAATGGTAATGGCTTTTTTGCCTGCCAGCGGGTGATCCGGAGTGACTACAATAGCCCGATTCCAGTGGTAGCACGGTAACATCACTAAATCTTCATACAGATGCAGCGCTTCTGTGGCGATAGCGAAATCAGCATTGCCTTTAGAGACGGCATCAGCAATTTGTGTCGGCGAGCCCTGGTGCATATGCAAAGAAACGCGAGGATAACGCTCAATAAAGCCTTTGATGACGTTTGGTAATGCGTAGCGTGCCTGGGTATGCGTGGTGGCGATATACAGTGAACCTTTATCCGGCCAGGTGTGCTCTCCGGCAACCGATTTTATGGCATCGACTTTCGACAGGACTTCGCGAGCGATACGAATTATTTCTTGCCCTGCTGGCGTTACCTGCGTCAGGTGCTTGCCGCTTCGGGAAAAAATTTGAATGCCTAGCTCGTCTTCCAGCATTCTGACTTGTTTACTGATCCCGGGTTGTGATGTGTAAAGTCCTTCCGCTGTTGATGAGACATTCAGGTTATGATTGACCACCTCAACAATATAGCGAAGTTGTTGTAATTTCATGTTAAACCATCCACTTAGACGCCATCAGAACATCGTTTTTTCGTCACACCTGGCGGGTGACTAATACGATTTAATAATAAAAAAGGTGCTAACTATAACCACTATATCATTTATAGCCTTAGTGTATAGGTGTGAAGAAAAAATAATATGCAATAAAAAAGGGCCGCTTTCGCGACCCTTTGTTTATAAAAACCTGACAGAATTAAAGGTTATTTTTTTCCTTCAACCCATTTGCCATCAACATAAAATGCTGACCAGCCAGTCGCCTTTCCGTCTTTTTCCGAAGAGACATATTGCTGTTTGGTTTTACGGCTAAAGCGAACCATGGTCTTATTACCTTCCGGATCCTGCTGTGGCGCATCGGCCAGATAACGCAGTTTTTCCGGCAGACGGTCGCGGAAGCGATAAAGCTCTTCCACCAGTGGCGCACGCGTTTCACGCGATTTCGGGAAAGTGTTGGCAGCCAGGAACACACCGGCAGCACCGTCACGCAGCACGAAATAAGCATCTGATTTTTCGCACGGCAGCTCAGGTAATGGCACCGGATCTTCTTTCGGTGGTGCCACTTCGCCGTTACGTAAAATCTTACGTGTGTTTTTACACTCTTCGTTGGTGCAGGCCATGTATTTACCGAAACGCCCCATTTTCAGGTGCATTTCAGAGCCACATTTTTCACACTCAACGATCGGGCCGTCATAACCTTTAATGCGGAATTCGCCCTCTTCGATCTCGTAACCGTCGCAGGTTGGGTTATTACCACAGACATGCAACTTACGTTTCGGATCGATGAGATAGCTGTCCATCGCCGTGCCGCATTTCGGGCAACGACGTTTTGCGCGCAGCGCGTTGGTTTCAGCATCTTCGCCTTCCAGCACGTTCAGCACTTCGTTTTCCGGCACCAGGTTAATGGTGGTTTTGCAACGCTCTTTCGGCGGCAGCGCATAGCCAGAACAGCCAAGGAATACCCCGGTGCTCGCTGTGCGAATCCCCATTTTGCGACCACAAGTCGGGCAGTCAATGCTGGTCAGAACCATCTGGTTCGGGCGCATACCACCCTCTTCCGGATCTTTTTCAGCTTTATCTAACTGCTGGGTGAAATCCGAGAAGAAGTGATCCAGTACAGCTTTCCACTCTGCTTCGTGATTTGCCACCTGGTCGAGGCTGTTTTCCATCTGCGCGGTAAAGTCGTAGTTCATTAACTCGCGGAAATTTTCTTCAAGGCGATCGGTGACGATTTCGCCCATTTTTTCCGCATAGAAACGACGATTTTCTACTCGCACGTAGCCACGATCCTGAATGGTCGAAATGATCGACGCATAGGTAGACGGGCGACCGATACCACGTTTTTCCAGTTCTTTAACCAGCGATGCTTCACTGAAACGGGCTGGCGGCTTGGTAAAGTGCTGGGCTGGTGTCAGTTCAACGAGCGTCAGAGCATCGCCTTTATCGACTGCCGGTAAGATACGATCTTCATCGCCTTTACGCAGTGCAGGCATCACTTTCGTCCAGCCATCAAAGCGCAAAATACGACCGCGTGCTTTCAGGCGGAAATCGCCCGCACCAACGGTCAGCGTCGTGGAGTCATATTTCGCTGGGGTCATCTGGCAGGCAACGAACTGACGCCAGATTAACTGGTACAGTTTCTGCGCATCTGCTTCCATATCCTTCAGCGATTCCGCCATCACATTGACGTCAGAAGGACGAATCGCTTCGTGCGCTTCCTGTGAGTTTTCTTTGCTGGCGTACTGATTCGGACTTTCCGGCAGATATTTCTTACCAAAATTATCGCTGATATAACCGCGAACCATATTTACCGCGTCCTGACTCAGGTTAGTGGAGTCGGTACGCATGTAAGTGATATAGCCTGCTTCATACAAACGCTGCGCCATCATCATGGTTTTTTTCACGCCAAATCCAAGACGGGTGCTGGCAGCTTGTTGCAGCGTAGAGGTAATAAAAGGAGCGCCAGGTTTACTGGTTGTCGGTTTGTCTTCACGTTCCAGCACGCTGTAGCGCGCTTTTTCCAGCAGACTTACCGCAGCCTGAGTTTGTTCTTTGTTGACCGGACGGAACGGTTTGTCGTTCTGATGAGTCACCTGCAACGCCAACACTTCACCAGATGGCGTGGTCGTGCTGGCATCGACTTCCCAGAACTCTTCCGGCACGAACGCTTTAATTTCACGCTCACGCTCGACCACCAGGCGGACTGCCACCGACTGCACACGACCGGCAGACAGACCACGAGCGATCTTTTTCCATAGCAGCGGCGAAACCATATACCCCACCACACGGTCCATAAAGCGACGCGCCTGCTGGGCATTAACACGATCAATATTCAGCTCACCCGGTTTGTTAAATGCCTGGCGGATCGCGTTTTTAGTAATTTCGTTAAACACCACTCGGCTATAGCGCGCATCATCACCACCAATCACTTCCCGCAGGTGCCATGCAATGGCTTCCCCTTCGCGGTCAAGGTCGGTTGCGAGATAGATGTGGTCGGCTTTTTCAGCCAGTTGTTTCAGTTCAGAGACGACCTTCTCTTTACCAGGCAACACTTCATAGTGCGCCTCCCAATTGTGCCACGGGTCAACCCCCATACGGTTGACGAGAGCGCCACGTTCATCCTTTTTAGGCTTTTTAGCCGTCTTGGTGGAGGTAGAGTCGGCACTCTTTTTGGCAGCTGAGCCACTGGTCGGCAAATCGCGGATGTGACCGACGCTGGATTTCACCACGTAGTCACTACCCAGATACTTGTTGATCGTTTTGGCTTTTGCCGGGGACTCAACGATGACAAGAGCTTTACCCATATTCACCTTACCTAATTTGATTCTTCCAGGAATGCGTCGCACGTTGATAAACCTTCCACTGGCAACGAGTTACCGATATGGACTCGCTCTCTGCGGATATCAACCCCTTGTCGTGACTCTGTTCACGAAAATTCAGGTGACTGAGTTAACAGGTCTTGGCCTACAGGCGCTATAGCACGACGGAATTTTGGTCGAATGTCAAGCAAATCTATTGCCAGATTGACGAAAGCGTCACACTGTACCTGATAAAATCCGATACGCAACTTTATTAGCATGCAAAATCCAAAGTTGCCAGTAAGGCGCTCTTGCCACCAGCGTGGTATATTTGTCTGCAAGCCATGCCTGGCGTAGACTAATGTCCTTGTTTAAGGAGTAAATAATGAACAAAGAGACACACCCCATCGACCGCGAAACGCTGTTGAAAGAGGCCAACAAAATCATTCGTGAGCATGAGGATACGCTCGCAGGGATTGAAGCCACCGGCGTCACGCAGCGTAATGGCGTGCTGGTATTTACCGGCGACTACTTTTTAGATGAACAAGGATTGCCAACAGCCAAAAGCACCGCGGTGTTTAATATGTTCAAACACCTGGCCCATGTGCTTTCAGAAAAATATCACCTGGTTGATTAAAGCAAAACGCGAGGTCTTACCCTCGCGTTTGTCTTTTACATCAATGGCTTTTGCCCCCGCTGCCACCAGCGTAACAACAATCGATCGGCGCTCTCTGCCGCGCTGCCGGTGAATCGGTCAATGAGTCGTTTACGCTGCATATAGCGTACATTGACCACTTCTCGGCCTTCCATCAGGCTAAGAATAACTTCATCACTGGTGTTGATTTCATCAACCAGGCCTTTCTCTACCGCCTGTTGTCCGTACCAGTGTTCACCCGTTGCCACCTGTTCAATATCCAGAGACGGACGCATACGCTTCACAAAATCTTTAAATAACTGATGCGTTTCGTTCAGCTCTTCGCGGAATTTCTCCCGCCCTTCTTCGGTATTTTCACCCAGCAAGGTCAGCGTACGCTTATACTGCCCGGCGGTGTGAAGTTCGATATCAATATCTTTGCTTTTCAGGAAGCGGTTAAAGTTGGGCATTTGCGCCACCACCCCAATGGAACCCACAATAGCAAACGGTGCGGAAACAATTTTGTCCGCCACACAGGCCATCATGTAACCGCCGCTGGCAGCGACTTTGTCTACCGTAACAGTTAAAGGAATGTTTTTATCACGCAGACGCTGCAGCTGCGAAGCCGCCAACCCGTAACCATGCACCATGCCACCAGGGCTTTCCAGACGTAGTACAACCTGATCCTGCGGTTTGAATGCTGCGAGTACAGCCGTTATCTCTTCACGTAGCGAGTTCACTTCATGGGCGTCCATGCTGCCTTTAAAATCCAGCACCCAGACGCGGGGTTTACTGTCAGTTGCCACCTCTCCCAGTTTGGCTTTCGCTTTTGCTGCTTTCGCTTCTTGCTTATGCTTTTTCTTCTGCGCTTTGTGCCACTGTTTTTGCTGATGTGAGTCCATCAGCGCCGCGGCCAGTTCTTCTTTCATCTCCTTATACTGTTCGCTGAGATTGTTGACCCGTAACTCGCCACGCTGGCGTTTATTACGTTGAGCAACATTGACAATAATGGCGGCAATCGCCGCAATCGCTAGCACAACGGTAACGATTTTCGCCAAAAACAAACCATATTCAGACAACAATTCCACGAGTCCCCACCTTGGTTAAACAACGCTTTGGCTCACAGTTTACAACAGGCATGTTAAGCCGTCTCGCAGAGATGTTATTGCAGCGAAAGTATGACAAAGTATCCATTTTGCGGTGTTATCGCCCCAGGCTGATTGAAATGCCCTTCTGTTTCAGGCATAAAGCCCCAAAGTCATAAAGTACACTGGCAGCGCGACAGACAACGTCGTTGAGGAGTAGCCATGCATTACCAGCCAAAACAAGATTTACTCAATGATCGCATTATCCTGGTGACGGGAGCCAGCGATGGGATTGGCCGTGAAGCCGCGATGACGTATGCACGCTATGGTGCGACAGTGATTCTGTTGGGCCGTAATGAAGAAAAATTACGTCAGGTAGCCAGCCACATAAACGAAGAAACTGGACGTCAGCCACAGTGGTTTATTCTCGATTTGCTGACCTGCACGTCCGAAGATTGCCAACAACTGGCACAGCGCATTACCGTTAATTATCCGCGTCTGGATGGTGTTTTGCATAATGCCGGATTGCTCGGCGATGTTTGCCCAATGAGCGAACAAAATCCACAGGTCTGGCAGGACGTCATACAGGTCAACGTTAATGCCACCTTTATGCTCACCCAGGCACTGCTTCCTTTATTACTCAAATCGGACGCCGGTTCACTGGTCTTTACTTCATCAAGCGTTGGACGTCAGGGACGAGCCAACTGGGGCGCATATGCAGCGTCGAAATTTGCCACCGAAGGGATGATGCAGGTACTGGCCGATGAATATCAGCAGCGCCTGCGCGTCAACTGCATTAACCCAGGCGGTACGCGCACCGCAATGCGTGCCAGCGCCTTCCCGACCGAAGATCCACAGAAACTTAAAACACCCGCTGATATCATGCCGCTCTACCTCTGGCTGATGGGCGATGACAGCCGCCGTAAAACCGGCATGACCTTTGACGCCCAACCGGGCCGTAAACCAGGAATTTCCCAATGAGTGATGAACGCTACCAACAGCGTCAGCAGCGAGTGAAAGAAAAAGTAGATGCTCGTGTGGCCCAGGCCCAGGATGAACGCGGTATTATCATCGTCTTTACCGGCAATGGAAAAGGCAAAACCACCGCGGCATTTGGTACGGCAACACGCGCAGTTGGTCACGGAAAAAAAGTGGGCGTCGTGCAGTTTATTAAAGGCACCTGGCCTAATGGCGAACGCAATCTGCTGGAGCCACATGGCGTTGAGTTTCAGGTGATGGCAACGGGCTTTACCTGGGATACACAAAACCGCGAGTCTGATACCACCGCCTGCCGCGAAGTCTGGCAACATGCAAAGCGGATGCTTGCTGATTCCTCACTGGATATGGTTTTGCTTGATGAGCTGACTTATATGGTGGCGTATGACTATTTGCCACTGGAAGAAGTGGTGCAGGCGTTAAATGAACGTCCACATCAACAGACGGTGATTATCACGGGTCGAGGCTGTCATCGGGATATTCTTGAACTGGCGGATACGGTGAGTGAGTTGCGCCCCATCAAACATGCGTTTGATGCCGGTGTAAAAGCGCAGATAGGGATCGATTATTAATCTGTAAAAATGCCGGATATGACGTCCGGCATACTTTGATTAACCGTTATTATTACGTCCGCCAGAACGACGACCGCCGCTCACCTGACTGTGACGTTTCACCGCACGACGAATCTGATTCGCCTTCATGCGACGACGGTCTTTTTCTACAGCGACTTTAGAGCTGGTTTCTGGCGGTAGCTCCACCAGTTCGCGCAGATAGTTAGTCTGGGCGAGGTCCAGCTCCGTCCAGCCACCGCGTGGCAGACCTTTCGGCAGTGGGATATCACCGTAACGAACACGGATCAGGCGGCTGACCTGCACACCAACCGCTTCCCACAGACGACGAACTTCACGGTTACGGCCTTCGGTCAGAGTCACGTTGTACCACTGGTTGATCCCTTCGCCGCCGCTGAACTTGATGGTTTTAAAAGCTGCCGGACCATCTTCCAGTTGCACGCCACGACTCAAATCACGCAGTTTCGCGTCGTCAACCTGACCAAATACACGCACGGCGTATTCACGTTCAACTTCACGGCTTGGATGCATTAAACGGTTTGCCAGTTCACCGTCAGTGGTGAACAGCAGCAGACCACAGGTGTTAACGTCCAGACGACCTACGGCAATCCAGCGTGCGCCACGCAGCTTTGGCAGACGGTCAAACACCGTCGGACGCCCTTCCGGATCGTTACGGGTACACAACTCACCTTCCGGTTTGTAATAAGCCAGAACGCGACAAATTTGTTCAGCGGACTCACGTACCGAAATAAGGTGACCATCGATACGGATTTTCAATCCAGGGGTAACTTCAACGCGATCGCCGAGTTTAGCAATTTTGCCATCAACACTCACACGACCGGCTTCAATAATAGATTCGATTTCACGGCGAGAACCGTGGCCGGCACGCGCCAGCACTTTCTGTAGCTTTTCGCTCATAGAGCTTCCTTTTGGTGTCGCCTTCCCAGGCGTCTGATATGCTTTTGTGCAACAGTGAGTCAGAACTTACATCTGACTCACTGATAGTAAAGTCTGTTTGAACTCCTCAGGCCTTAAGTAAACGACTCGACGTTTTAACTGGCCTGGCTTTGAGGCGCAACATACTACACTATCTTTATGGTTAAAGCTTGTTTCGATTAACATCAGCTTAATTACCAGCCACCACCGCCTCCGCCACCCGCGCCGCCGCCAGCACCACCACCGGAATAACTTCGCCCCAACAAACTGGTATAGGCCCCGCAACTTAGGTGCGTCTGTAATGAGAATAAAACGCCGCTACGGGCAATTTCCGGGGCGCGAACAGCCGCTGTGAGTGATGGGGTGATACGTGCTGCCCATTCTCTGCCAAGGTTTGCCGAGACCGCCCAACCTAGCAACGCATAATCCAGTTTCCGTGTTTCCCCTTTCCGACGCCGCCCACTGTGTGTTGCCGCCTCTTTACGCGCAAGATAGTTAACGATAGCTTCACCGTGGGCATAACGTTGCTGTCCAGTTTGGGTAAACTTTGGCAGAAAAATATACCCCATGCCAGTGAGATAACCGGTCAGGAAAACAGCGGTAAAATAACCCGCTGGCATATACCAGTAAAAGAATACATCTCCGACATTGATGTAGAGAGAATAGAAGGCCACGCCTGAACAAATCAGTGGTAAAAACAAAGTGATGATTACACGATTAACGCAAGGCTTGTCATCATCGCGGGCAAACAAAAGCTCAAGGGAACAAAATAAAAAAGGAATAATCCAGCAGATCATAATAAACATATCGCCCACCAGACTCATTCCTGCCCAGCCTACAGGACTCAAGTTACCGTAAAGAATGACCGCCAATATTGCCAGTCCACCCCATTGCAAAAAAGTATCAGACCGGTAAAACGAAGACTTTTTACGCGGCAGATAAAATTTCTGCATCCGTAAAAATGCCCTGCGTAAGACTCTGTTGCGTCTCCCCGTAAGAACGACCTTATCGCCTTTACGAAATAACGCTTCCAGTAATAACTGCTCTGCGGGCAGTAATACCGCATTATTTCTGGTCGCGCCTTCATTAACACGAATCAGGATTTGCTGGTTCTTGTCAGACTGATCTTCCAGATGAATTTTTCCTTTCACAATCAGATTTACGATATCGGCACAAAAACCTTTATCGTCGTAAACTAGCTTCGCATCGAGACGTAACATGCCGGGCGTGTAATCTGGCGGAATGACATCGGTTTCAATCACATCTACCGGCGTAAATTGCGGCCTGCGCTTCCAGAGATATAACCATCCACAAACCAGGAACAGACACGGAAACCAAATTAACAACGATGACGTGGAGGGTAAAAGAAGATGGCTGAAAATATTCGTCGTTTGCGGAGCCGAGGCATTGCTAAGTAAAGCGTGAGGCCAGCGGTAGAGGACCGTGAAATCTTCACGATAAAACGGATCGCGGGATTCAATTCTTCCGTCCTCAAGGATGCGGCCATTACGATATGTGTCGCCCTCTTCTCCGGTAAAGAGATCGATTTCGCTAAATGGATTACCCGCAATATTAGAGAACTGGAGAGAAAAACGGGTCTTATAAATTTCAAACGGCCAGTGGTTACCGGTCACGTTCCAGATTAGCAGATCAGAATCCCCCTCACGCAGGAAAGCATTTTTAACCTGATAATGAATTTGATAATGATAGTCGCCTTGAGGCAAGAAACGTTGTTTATCGCCCACGACAATACTCATTAACCCGATATGCCAGTCAAGATGCCAGGGTTCAGGAATACCATCACGGGTGACGCCAACAATATGATAGTTCAGCAGTGCAGCGTCCCCATCAGGCTGCATCCAGAGTCGTGGTAAATCACGATAAAAGCCGTGCTTAATCTGCTGATTTCGCGCCTGAAAATGAATATTTTCTTTGATGTCGAGCACCCCATCTGGTTGCAGAGTGGCTTCAACATCAAAGAGCGAGATCCCTTCTTCATAAGAAGGGATCTCCGTGTTTTCTGCATAACTTAGAGATGATACAAACAGCCCTGCTATCAACAGCAAAATGCAGCGAAACTTCCCTGCCATAGTCTTCCATCCATGGAACGCAATTTGTTATAAGAAAGGCTTCACATCACCTACGCCTTCACGCACCACGACCGGCGTATCATCGGTAAGATCAATAACCGTTGTTGGTTTCTGCCCGAGATAACCGCCGTGAATAATCAAATCTACCTGTTTTTCCAGACGGTCTTTAATTTCTTCCGGATCGGATTCGGTAAATTCGCTGCCTGGCAGCATTAGCGAAGTGGAAAGCATCGGTTCGCCCAATGCTTCAAGCAACGCTTGCGCAATCGGGTTAGAAGGCACACGCATACCGATGGTTTTGCGTTTTTCCTGCAACAGACGGCGTGGCACCTCCTTCGTCCCCTTCAGGATGAAGGTATAGTTGCCCGGCGTGTTGTTTTTCATTAAACGAAACGCAACGTTATCGACAAATGAATAGGTCGAGAGTTCAGAAAGATCGCGACACATCAGGGTAAAGTTGTGACCGTCCGGCAGCTGGCGAATACGACAAATACGCTCCATGGCGTTTTTATCTTCAATTTTACAGCCGAGCGCATAGCCGGAATCAGTTGGATAAACAATCACCCCGCCTTTACGCACGATCTCCACCGCCTGGTTGATCAGACGTTGCTGTGGGTTATCAGGATGAATATAAAAAAACTGGCTCATAATTCCCTCTCTGTGGTGTTCTGCGGCTGTTCCCATAGCTGCCAGACGCCTTCAACGCCTGCGGGCAGCCAGAGTTTACGACCCAGTTCGATCCACGGGCATGGCTGATGAAAATCAGATCCTTGTGATGCCCATAAATGATGCTGACGCGCAAGGGCCGCCAGCTGGGTACGTTCATTGGGCGATTGCTGGCACTGCGCGACTTCCATCGCGTCACCGTGGTGTTCGGCAAAATGCGCAACCAATCTTTTCAGCCATTTAGCACTAAGATTGTACCGCCCAGGATGAGCTAGCACCGCCTTACCGCCAGAATGATGAATGACATCAATAGCTTGTTCTATTGTACACCACTGTGGCGGAACGTATCCGGTTTTCCCGCGCGCCAGATACTTTTTAAAGACATCCGCCATTGAACTGGCTTTGCCGCACTCAACAAGGAAACGCGCAAAATGACCGCGCGTCACTGCGCCGCCCTGCGCCAGTCGTTGTGCGCCTTCCAGCGCCCCAGGTATTTGCGCTTTTTCAAGTCTTTCGGCAATCAGCTGCGCCCGCTGATTGCGCCGTTCTGTCTGCTGCGCGAGGAACTCACACATTAGCGGATGAGTAATATCAATATTCAGCCCGACAATATGAATTTCATGATTTTCCCAGACCGTGGAAATTTCCACGCCGGGAATAAGATTCAACGCCAGTCCCGAACGTGAAATTTCCTCTCTTGCTGGCGCGATTGCAGCTGTGGTGTCATGGTCGGTGATCGCCAGGGTGCCGACGCGCATCTCGACTGCACGGTGCACCAATGCTTCTGGCGTCAGGCAGCCATCGGAAGCTGTGGTATGGCTGTGCAGGTCGTAAATCACTGCATAATTCGTGTCGCTCAAGGCGCACTCCCGTTCTGGATAATGTTTTTTGCGCCGACATCATAACGGTTCTGGCAAATATTCTGAAATGAGCTGTTGACAATTAATCATCGAACTAGTTAACTAGTACGCAAGTTCACGTAAAAAGGGTATCGACAATGAAAGCAATTTTCGTACTGAAAGGTTGGTGGCGCACTTCCTGAAACGGGCAGTGTATTCACCATGCGTAAAGCAATCAGATACCCAGCCCGCCTAATGAGCGGGCTTTTTTTTGAACAAAATTAGAGAATAACAATGCAAACACAAAAACCGACTCTCGAACTGCTAACCTGCGAAGGCGCTTATCGCGACAATCCCACCGCGCTTTTTCACCAGTTGTGTGGGGATCGTCCGGCAACGCTGCTGCTGGAATCCGCAGATATCGACAGCAAAGATGATTTAAAAAGCCTGCTGCTGGTAGACAGTGCGCTGCGCATTACAGCTTTAGGTGACACTGTCACAATCCAGGCACTTTCCGGCAACGGCGAAGCCCTGCTGGCACTACTGGATAACGCCCTGCCTGCGGGTGTGGAAAGTGAACAATCACCAAACTGCCGTGTGCTGCGCTTCCCCCCTGTCAGTCCACTGCTGGATGAAGACGCCCGCTTATGCTCCCTTTCGGTTTTTGACGCTTTCCGTTTATTGCAGAATCTGTTGAATGTACCGAAGGAAGAACGAGAAGCCATGTTCTTCGGCGGCCTGTTCTCTTATGACCTTGTGGCGGGATTTGAAGATTTACCGCAACTGTCAGCGGAAAATAACTGCCCTGATTTCTGTTTTTATCTCGCTGAAACGCTGATGGTGATTGACCATCAGAAAAAAAGCACCCGTATTCAGGCCAGCCTGTTTGCTCCGAATGAAGAAGAAAAACAACGTCTCACTGCTCGCCTGAACGAACTACGTCAGCAACTGACCGAAGCCGCGCCGCCGCTGCCAGTGGTTTCCGTGCCGCATATGCGTTGTGAATGTAATCAGAGCGATGAAGAGTTCGGTGGCGTAGTGCGTTTGTTGCAAAAAGCGATTCGCGCTGGAGAAATTTTCCAGGTGGTGCCATCTCGCCGTTTCTCTCTGCCCTGCCCGTCACCGCTGGCGGCCTATTACGTGCTGAAAAAGAGTAATCCCAGCCCGTACATGTTTTTTATGCAGGATAATGATTTCACCCTATTTGGCGCGTCGCCGGAAAGCTCGCTCAAGTATGATGCCACCAGCCGCCAGATTGAGATCTACCCGATTGCCGGAACACGCCCACGCGGTCGTCGCGCCGATGGTTCACTGGACAGAGATCTCGACAGCCGTATTGAACTGGAAATGCGTACCGATCATAAAGAGCTGTCTGAACATCTGATGCTGGTTGATCTCGCCCGTAATGATCTGGCACGCATTTGCACCCCCGGCAGCCGCTACGTCGCCGATCTCACCAAAGTTGACCGTTATTCCTATGTGATGCACCTCGTCTCTCGCGTAGTCGGCGAACTGCGTCACGATCTTGACGCCCTGCACGCTTATCGCGCCTGTATGAATATGGGGACGTTAAGCGGTGCGCCGAAAGTACGCGCTATGCAGTTAATTGCCGAGGCGGAAGGTCGTCGCCGCGGCAGCTACGGCGGCGCGGTAGGTTATTTCACCGCGCATGGCGATCTCGACACCTGCATTGTGATCCGCTCGGCGCTGGTGGAAAACGGTATCGCCACCGTGCAAGCGGGTGCTGGTGTAGTCCTTGATTCTGTTCCGCAGTCGGAAGCCGACGAAACCCGTAACAAAGCCCGCGCTGTACTGCGCGCTATTGCCACCGCGCATCATGCACAGGAGACTTTCTGATGGCTGACATTCTGCTGCTCGATAATATCGACTCTTTTACGTACAACCTGGCAGATCAGTTGCGCAGCAATGGGCATAACGTGGTGATTTACCGCAACCATATTCCGGCGCAAACCTTAATTGAACGCCTGGCGACCATGAGCAATCCGGTGCTGATGCTTTCTCCTGGCCCCGGTGTGCCGAGCGAAGCCGGTTGTATGCCGGAACTCCTCACCCGCTTGCGTGGCAAGCTGCCCATTATTGGCATTTGCCTCGGACATCAGGCGATTGTCGAAGCTTACGGGGGCTATGTCGGTCAGGCGGGCGAAATTCTCCACGGTAAAGCCTCCAGCATTGAACATGACGGTCAGGCGATGTTTGCCGGATTAACAAACCCGCTGCCGGTGGCGCGTTATCACTCGCTGGTTGGCAGTAACATTCCGGCCGGTTTAACCATCAACGCCCATTTTAATGGCATGGTGATGGCAGTACGTCACGATGCGGATCGCGTTTGTGGATTCCAGTTCCATCCGGAATCCATTCTCACCACCCAGGGCGCTCGCCTGCTGGAACAAACGCTGGCCTGGGCGCAGCAGAAACTAGAGCCAGCCAACACGCTGCAACCGATTCTGGAAAAACTGTATCAGGCGCAGACGCTTAGCCAACAAGAAAGCCACCAGCTGTTTTCAGCGGTGGTGCGTGGCGAGCTGAAGCCGGAACAACTGGCGGCGGCGCTGGTGAGCATGAAAATTCGCGGTGAGCACCCGAACGAGATCGCCGGGGCAGCAACCGCGCTACTGGAAAACGCAGCGCCGTTCCCGCGCCCGGATTATCTGTTTGCTGATATCGTCGGTACTGGCGGTGACGGCAGCAACAGTATCAATATTTCTACCGCCAGTGCGTTTGTCGCCGCGGCCTGTGGGCTGAAAGTGGCGAAACACGGCAACCGTAGCGTCTCCAGTAAATCTGGTTCGTCCGATCTGCTGGCGGCGTTCGGTATTAATCTTGATATGAACGCCGATAAATCGCGCCAGGCGCTGGATGAGTTAGGTGTATGTTTCCTCTTTGCGCCGAAGTATCACACCGGATTCCGCCACGCGATGCCGGTTCGCCAGCAACTGAAAACCCGCACCCTGTTCAATGTGCTGGGGCCATTGATTAACCCGGCGCATCCGCCGCTGGCGTTAATTGGTGTTTATAGTCCGGAACTGGTGCTGCCGATTGCCGAAACCTTGCGCGTGCTGGGGTATCAACGCGCGGCGGTGGTGCACAGCGGCGGGATGGATGAAGTTTCATTACACGCGCCGACAATCGTTGCCGAACTGCATGACGGCGAAATTAAAAGCTATCAGCTCACCGCAGAAGACTTTGGCCTGACACCCTACCACCAGGAGCAACTGGCAGGCGGAACACCGGAAGAAAACCGTGACATTTTAACACGTTTGTTACAAGGTAAAGGCGACGCCGCCCATGAAGCAGCCGTCGCTGCGAACGTCGCCATGTTAATGCGCCTGCATGGCCATGAAGATCTGCAAGCCAATGCGCAAACCGTTCTTGAGGTACTGCGCAGTGGTTCCGCTTACGACAGAGTCACCGCACTGGCGGCACGAGGGTAAATGATGCAAACCGTTTTAGCGAAAATCGTCGCAGACAAGGCGATTTGGGTAGAAGCCCGCAAACAGCAGCAACCGCTGGCCAGTTTTCAGAATGAGGTTCAGCCGAGCACGCGACATTTTTATGATGCGCTACAGGGTGCGCGCACGGCGTTTATTCTGGAGTGCAAGAAAGCGTCGCCGTCAAAAGGCGTGATCCGTGATGATTTCGATCCAGCACGCATTGCCGCCATTTATAAACATTACGCTTCGGCAATTTCGGTGCTGACTGATGAGAAATATTTTCAGGGGAGCTTTAATTTCCTCCCCATCGTCAGCCAAATCGCCCCGCAGCCGATTTTATGTAAAGACTTCATTATCGACCCTTACCAGATCTATCTGGCGCGCTATTACCAGGCCGATGCCTGCTTATTAATGCTTTCAGTACTGGATGACGACCAATATCGCCAGCTTGCCGCCGTCGCTCACAGTCTGGAGATGGGGGTGCTGACCGAAGTCAGTAATGAAGAGGAACAGGAGCGCGCCATTGCATTGGGAGCAAAGGTCGTTGGCATCAACAACCGCGATCTGCGTGATTTGTCGATTGATCTCAACCGTACCCGCGAGCTTGCGCCGAAACTGGGGCACAACGTGACGGTAATCAGCGAATCCGGCATCAATACTTACGCTCAGGTGCGCGAGTTAAGCCACTTCGCTAACGGTTTTCTGATTGGTTCGGCGTTGATGGCCCATGACGATTTGCACGCCGCCGTGCGCCGGGTGTTGCTGGGTGAGAATAAAGTATGTGGCCTGACGCGTGGGCAAGATGCTAAAGCAGCTTATGACGCGGGCGCGATTTACGGTGGGTTGATTTTTGTTGCGACATCACCGCGTTGCGTCAACGTTGAACAGGCGCAGGAAGTGATGGCTGCGGCACCGTTGCAGTATGTTGGCGTGTTCCGCAATCACGATATTGCCGATGTGGTGGACAAAGCTAAGGTGTTATCGCTGGCGGCAGTGCAACTGCATGGTAATGAAGAACAGCTGTATATCGATACGCTGCGTGAAGCTCTGCCAGCACATGTTGCCATCTGGAAAGCATTAAGCGTCGGTGAAACCCTGCCCGCCCGCGAGTTTCAGCACGTTGATAAATATGTTTTAGACAACGGCCAGGGTGGAAGCGGGCAACGTTTTGACTGGTCACTATTAAATGGTCAATCGCTTGGCAACGTTCTGCTGGCGGGGGGCTTAGGCGCAGATAACTGCGTGGAAGCGGCACAAACCGGCTGCGCCGGACTTGATTTTAATTCTGCTGTAGAGTCGCAACCGGGCATCAAAGACGCACGTCTTTTGGCCTCGGTTTTCCAGACGCTGCGCGCATATTAAGGAAAGGAACAATGACAACATTACTTAACCCCTATTTTGGTGAGTTTGGCGGCATGTACGTGCCACAAATCCTGATGCCTGCTCTGCGCCAGCTGGAAGAAGCTTTTGTCAGTGCGCAAAAAGATCCTGAATTTCAGGCTCAGTTCAACGACCTGCTGAAAAACTATGCCGGGCGTCCAACCGCGCTGACCAAATGCCAGAACATTACAGCCGGGACGAACACCACGCTGTATCTCAAGCGTGAAGATTTGCTGCACGGCGGCGCGCATAAAACTAACCAGGTGCTGGGGCAGGCGTTGCTGGCGAAGCGGATGGGTAAAACCGAAATCATCGCCGAAACCGGTGCCGGTCAGCATGGCGTGGCGTCGGCCCTTGCCAGCGCCCTGCTCGGCCTGAAATGCCGTATTTATATGGGTGCCAAAGACGTTGAACGCCAGTCGCCTAACGTTTTTCGTATGCGCTTAATGGGTGCGGAAGTGATCCCGGTGCATAGCGGTTCCGCGACGCTGAAAGATGCCTGTAACGAGGCGCTGCGCGACTGGTCCGGTAGTTACGAAACCGCGCACTATATGCTGGGCACCGCAGCTGGCCCGCATCCTTATCCGACCATTGTGCGTGAGTTTCAGCGGATGATTGGCGAAGAAACCAAAGCGCAGATTCTGGAAAGAGAAGGTCGCCTGCCGGATGCCGTTATCGCCTGTGTTGGCGGCGGTTCGAATGCCATCGGCATGTTTGCTGATTTCATCAATGAAACCAACGTCGGCCTGATTGGTGTGGAGCCAGGTGGTCACGGTATCGAAACTGGCGAGCACGGCGCACCGCTAAAACATGGTCGCGTGGGTATCTATTTCGGTATGAAAGCGCCGATGATGCAAACCGAAGACGGGCAGATTGAAGAATCTTACTCCATCTCCGCCGGACTGGATTTCCCGTCTGTCGGCCCACAACACGCGTATCTTAACAGCACTGGACGCGCTGATTACGTGTCTATTACCGATGATGAAGCCCTTGAAGCCTTCAAAACGCTGTGCCTGCACGAAGGGATCATCCCGGCGCTGGAATCCTCCCACGCCCTGGCCCATGCGTTGAAAATGATGCGCGAAAACCCGGATAAAGAGCAGCTACTGGTGGTTAACCTTTCCGGTCGCGGCGATAAAGACATCTTCACCGTTCACGATATTTTGAAAGCACGAGGGGAAATCTGATGGAACGCTACGAATCTCTGTTTGCCCAGTTGAAGGAGCGCAAAGAAGGCGCATTCGTTCCTTTCGTCACGCTCGGTGATCCGGGCATTGAGCAGTCATTGAAAATTATCGATACGCTAATTGAAGCCGGTGCTGACGCGCTGGAGTTAGGTATCCCCTTCTCCGACCCACTGGCGGATGGCCCGACGATTCAAAACGCCACTCTGCGCGCCTTTGCGGCAGGTGTGACTCCGGCACAATGTTTTGAAATGCTGGCACTGATTCGCCAGAAACACCCGACCATTCCCATTGGCCTGTTGATGTATGCCAATCTGGTGTTTAACAAAGGCATTGATGAGTTTTATGCCCAGTGCGAAAAAGTCGGCGTCGATTCGGTGCTGGTTGCCGATGTGCCAGTTGAAGAGTCCGCGCCCTTCCGCCAGGCCGCGTTGCGTCATAATGTCGCACCTATCTTCATCTGCCCGCCAAATGCCGATGACGACCTGCTGCGCCAGATAGCCTCTTACGGTCGTGGTTACACCTATTTGCTGTCACGAGCAGGCGTGACCGGCGCAGAAAACCGCGCCGCGTTACCCCTCAATCATCTGGTTGCGAAGCTGAAAGAGTACAACGCTGCACCTCCATTGCAGGGATTTGGTATTTCCGCCCCGGATCAGGTAAAAGCAGCGATTGATGCAGGAGCTGCGGGCGCGATTTCTGGTTCGGCCATTGTTAAAATCATCGAGCAACATATTAATGAGCCAGAGAAAATGCTGGCGGCACTGAAAGTTTTTGTACAACCGATGAAAGCGGCGACGCGCAGTTAATCCCACAGCCGCCAGTTCCGCTGGCGGCATTTTAACTTTCTTTAATGAAGCCGGAAAAATCCTAAATTCATTTAATATTTATCTTTTTACCGTTTCGCTTACCCCGGTCGAACGTCAACTTACGTCATTTTTCCGCCCAACAGTAATATAATCAAACAAATTAATCCCGCAACATAACACCAGTAAAATCAATAATTTTCTCTAAGTCACTTATTCCTCAGGTAATTGTTAATATATCCAGAATGTTCCTCAAAATATATTTTCCCTCTATCTTCTCGTTGCGCTTAATTTGACTAATTCTCATTAGCGACTAATTTTAATGAGTGTCGACACACAACACTCATATTAATGAATCAATGCAACGCAACGGGAGAAATAACATGGCCGAACATCGTGGTGGTTCAGGAAATTTCGCCGAAGACCGTGAGAAGGCATCCGACGCAGGCCGTAAAGGCGGTCAGCATAGCGGCGGTAATTTTAAAAATGATCCGCAACGCGCATCTGAAGCGGGTAAAAAAGGCGGTCAACAAAGCGGTGGTAATAAATCAGGCAAATCCTGATTCACCGTTAATTATTAATATCAGCTGATAAAGATAATTGCATCTGCGGGCCGTATGGCTCGCAGTGATTTCACTGGAGAAAAATATGAATATGAAGACCATTGAAGATGTATTTATTCACCTGCTTTCAGATACCTACAGCGCAGAAAAACAATTAACCCGGGCACTGGCAAAACTCGCAAGAGCAACATCAAATGAAAAATTAAGTCAGGCTTTTCATGCGCACCTCGAGGAAACTCATGGACAGATTGAACGTATTGATCAAGTTGTGGAGTCCGAATCGAACCTGAAAATTAAGCGCATGAAATGTGTGGCAATGGAAGGTCTTATTGAAGAAGCTAATGAGGTCATCGAAAGTACCGAGAAAAACGAAGTGCGTGATGCCGCACTGATTGCCGCAGCACAGAAAGTCGAGCATTATGAGATTGCCAGTTACGGGACATTAGCGACGCTGGCTGAACAATTAGGTTACCGTAAAGCAGCGAAGCTTCTGAAAGAAACCCTGGAAGAAGAAAAGGCCACCGACATCAAACTGACTGATCTGGCCATTAATAACGTAAATAAGAAAGCCGAAAATAAAGCCTGAAATATGAATTTTAACTTTTAGTCATTTTATAAAGAGGACATTTTCATGAATCGTATTGAACATTATCATGACTGGTTACGTGACGCCCACGCAATGGAAAAGCAAGCCGAATCTATGCTTGAATCCATGGCCAGCCGTATAGATAATTATCCTGAACTACGCGCTCGTATTGAACAACATCTTAGTGAAACCAAAAACCAGATTGTTCAACTGGAAACTATTCTTGATCGTAATGACATTTCACGTTCAGTCATTAAAGATTCCATGAGTAAAATGGCTGCGCTTGGGCAGTCAATCGGTGGTATATTCCCTTCTGATGAAATAGTCAAAGGCTCTATTAGCGGATATGTCTTCGAGCAATTTGAAATCGCCTGTTACACCTCACTATTAGCAGCAGCAAAAAATGCCGGTGATACAGCTTCAATTCCAACCATCGAAGCGATTTTAAATGAGGAAAAGCAAATGGCCGACTGGCTGATTCAGAATATTCCGCAAACAACTGAGAAATTTTTAATTCGCTCTGAAACTGATGGCGTAGAAGCGAAGAAATAATACCCTTTATACCATGTCCTTATTGACCCCGTATATTACGGGGTCGTTTTTGTGCGGAATTAAAAACGATATCCTGCTGAGAACATAAACACCCACGGATCGAGGCGTACGCTATCGTGTTGCTGTGCACCGCCCAGCTTATAATTGGCGGTGGTATCGATATCCATGTACCACACTGACATGTTAACCAACCAGTCACGGTTAATCAGATAATCAACCCCCACCTGCCCGGCAGCTCCCCAGGAATCTTTCAGACTGAGATCGGAAAGCCCTGCCTCTTTGCCATGATCGTTAAATCCATTATCAAAGAAGGTGGTGTAGTTAATACCTGCCCCAACGTAAGGACGGAATTTGCTGCTGGCATCACCAAAATACCACTGCGCCATCAGTGTTGGTGGCAGATGATGAACGGTTGCAATATCGCCGGTCGCCCGGGTGCCGATTTTATGGCGGAACGGCGTCGCTGCCAGTAATTCCACACCAATGTTGTCGGTCGCCATATAAGTAAACGTAAGGCCCAGTTGCGTGTTATTGGTCACGCTGAATCCACCCAGACTTCCTAACGTACCACCAGCACCTTCTGTTGGACGTACGGTTGCAGAACCTGCACGCATAAAAAATTCGCCTGCTTCATGCGCAAAGGCACTGCCAGAGAGAAGAGTTGTTACTGCCAAAGCCGCCACTGTTAACTTTTTCATATCCGCTCCGTCGTTATGGTTATAAAAACGTGACGAATATACCTACATTGGAGTAACAAATGATCCTACATAGATCACATTACATATGATAATTCACCCTTTATTGATCTGGATTAATTTAGAAGTTGCATTGAGAATCCTGGTTAATGTGATTTAAATCAATTTTTAAATATTTTCGCTACGCAAATATTAACTCGGTCGCCACTTGCCGCGATTTGCCCATGCCTGAAGGCCAGCAATTACCTCCGCTTTACAAAGATATGCTTTTCCATACAAGACCTGATGCTGCCACCCGAGGCTTAACCAGGGTACAATTGCCCGCTAATTAACACCTGCATAAAACTCAAGGAGAGTGCATGTCTATCACGGCGCAGTCCGTATACCGTGACACCGGAAATTTCTTCCGTAATCAATTTATGACCATTCTGTTGGTATCGTTGCTATGTGCGTTTATCACAGTGGTGTTAGGGCATGTTTTCTCACCCAGTGATGCACAGCTTGCGCAGCTCAATGACGGCGTGCCCGTTAGCGGCAGTAGTGGGTTGTTCGACCTGGTTCAGAATATGTCACCGGAACAGCAACAAATTTTGCTGCAGGCTTCAGCGGCGTCCACTTTTTCAGGATTAATCGGTAACGCCATTCTCGCCGGAGGCGTAATATTAATTATCCAGCTGGTGTCTGCGGGTCAGAGAGTCAGTGCGCTGCGAGCTATTGGTGCCAGTGCGCCGATATTGCCAAAGTTATTTATTCTGATTTTTCTGACTACCCTTTTAGTACAGATTGGCATCATGCTGGTGGTCGTTCCGGGAATTATCATGGCCATTTTACTGGCCCTGGCACCGGTGATGTTGGTACAGGGCAAAATGGGCGTTTTTGCCTCGATGCGTAGCAGTATGCGGCTGACTTGGGCGAATATGCGTCTGGTGGCACCCGCAGTACTGAGCTGGTTGCTGGCAAAAACACTGTTGCTGCTTTTTGCCTCTTCTTTTGCCGCATTAACCCCGGAAATTGGTGCCGTACTGGCGAACACCTTGAGCAACCTGATTTCAGCCATATTGCTCATCTATCTGTTCCGCCTGTATATGTTGATTCGCCAATAACCTTAAGCATTTGATTACGGAATCGTAAAATGAAGCAGTTTCTTGATTTTTTACCGCTGGTTGTCTTTTTCGCGTTTTACAAGATTTATGACATCTATGCGGCTACTGCGGCGCTGATCGTCGCCACGGCGATTGTGCTTATCTATAGCTGGGTTCGCTTTCGTAAGGTTGAGAAGATGGCCCTGATCACTTTTGTTCTGGTGGTCGTCTTCGGTGGCTTGACGCTGTTCTTCCACAATGATGAGTTTATTAAATGGAAGGTTACAGTCATTTATGCTCTATTTGCGGGAGCCCTGTTAGTCAGCCAATGGGTGATGAAAAAGCCGCTAATTCAGCGGATGCTGGGTAAAGAACTCACGCTGCCGCAACCGGTATGGTCGAAGCTGAATCTGGCCTGGGCTGTTTTCTTTATCCTTTGCGGTCTGGCAAACATCTACATCGCATTCTGGCTGCCGCAAAATATTTGGGTCAACTTTAAAGTCTTTGGCCTGACCGCCCTTACCTTAATCTTCACATTGTTAAGCGGTATCTATATCTACCGCCACATGCCGCAGGAAGATAAATCCTAACCAGACTGCCAGTCCTTCGGGGCTGGCGCTGTATCTCCTCTGTTCTCCTCAGGAAAATCATAGTAGCATCGCGCCTGTGATTTTCCTTTTAAGTCGGTTTTACCATGTCTACAACACATAACGTCCCTCAGGGCGATCTTGTTTTACGTACTTTAGCCATGCCCGCCGATACCAATGCCAATGGTGACATCTTTGGTGGTTGGTTAATGTCACAAATGGATATTGGCGGCGCTATTCTGGCAAAAGAAATTGCCCACGGTCGCGTAGTGACTGTGCGGGTTGAAGGAATGACTTTCTTACGGCCGGTTGCGGTCGGCGATGTGGTGTGCTGCTATGCACGCTGTGTCCAGAAAGGGACGACATCGGTCAGCATTAATATTGAAGTGTGGGTGAAAAAAGTAGCGTCTGAACCAATTGGGCAACGCTATAAAGCGACAGAAGCATTATTTAAGTATGTCGCGGTTGATCCTGAAGGAAAACCTCGCGCCTTACCTGTTGAGTAATAGTCAAAAGCCTCCGGTCGGAGGCTTTTGACTTTCTGCTTACTGAATTTCGGTGGTGCCGTTAATTTTAAACAGGATATTCACCACAATCCCACTGCCTGGCTTACCCGGCTCATAACGCCATCTGCGCATCGCATTTTTCACCTCACGCTCAAACATGTTCGCAGGCTTGGCTGAGAGGATTTGTACGTTATCCACGCGACCATCCGGCGTAACGTCAAATTTAACTTTAACCTGCCCTTCAATGCGCAATGCCTGTGCTCGTGCCGGATACTGCGGCTGATTACGGCTTAATGCGCGTGGTCCTGAAGCCACACTGGTAACCGGCTTGCTGGTTGCAGCCGTTGCTGTACTTGATGTCAGGCGTGCCGGTGCCGTATTTTCAAACGGTGATGCCGGACGCGACTCTACGGGTTTGACATCGCGTTTTGGCTGCTCCTGTACCTTTTTCACCGGCTTCGGTTTTGGCTTAGGTTTCGGCTTCGGCTTTTCAATGACCACCGGTGCTTCTTTTGGCGGTTCGGGGATCGGCTCAGGTTCCGGTTCTGGCTCTACCACCGGCTCCGGTGGCGGCTGAACGGCTTGTGGCGGTTCGAGATCAGCAGGCGTAACCATCGTGACAGAAATCGGCTGCGCAGGCGCAGGTAGTTCAATAACCTGATGTACCGAGGTATAGAGCAGACCCGCCACAACAGCACCATGAATGCAGACCGAAAGTAACGTCGGCCAGGGGAAGCGGCGAGGTAAATCAAGGGTCATTGAAGTCATAATCATTTCAGTAGAAAAACCAGGTCTCGATTTTAAATGCAAATAGCAATCATATTCAATAAGGCAAGACGATCAGGATCAGTGAAAATGTCATTTTTGGCGTAATTACCCTTACTTTATGCATGGCCTTAACAAAGACATCATCTTTCCGTTGCAGATCTTCGCCCTTTCAAATAACGTACTTTACAACTTTCCCGAACAAGGAGTTGTGCCCGTGTTGTATGTTATTTACGCTCAAGACAAAGCTGATAGCCTCGAAAAACGCCTTTCCGTTCGTCCGGCACATTTAGCACGTTTACAGTTACTGCATGATGAAGGTCGTTTGTTGACAGCTGGTCCAATGCCAGCGGTAGACAGTAACGATCCAGGGGCTGCGGGATTTACTGGCTCAACCGTTATTGCTGAATTTGAATCGCTGGAAGCAGCTCAGGCCTGGGCCGATGCTGACCCGTACGTAGCGGCAGGAGTCTATGAACACGTTTCAGTGAAACCATTTAAGAAAGTGTTCTGAATAGAGATTCAATATTTAAGGGCACGGTTTTTGCAACCGTGTTCTTGTTTGGCCTTTCCTTATAGCCGGTCAGTGCATTCACCACCACAAGCAGATAATAACTTTATCTGTATTTCTTTATATGATGTGAGCATATTCAGGAAAAATGACCTTTCCTGAGGTACAGTTGCTCGCTCAAATCCTTTGATTACTGCGGATAAAGTCATCTACTATTGTTTAACACATTCACGCGCTGCATGTATGTTCAGAAAATGTGCACGCTAAGATAATTAAACAAAATTGTGGTTACAGAGGTATCAGTGAGTCACTGGGCTACATTCAAACAAACAGCAACAAATTTATGGGTGACCCTTCGGCACGACATTCTCGCGCTGGCCGTCTTTTTAAATGGATTGCTTATTTTTAAAACAATCTATGGTATGTCGGTCAATTTGCTTGATATTTTCCATATCAAAGCATTTTCAGAGTTGGATCTCTCCTTGCTGGCAAACGCCCCACTCTTTATGCTCGGCGTCTTTCTTGTCCTGAACTCCATTGGCTTACTGTTCCGGGCAAAGCTCGCATGGGCAATCAGTATCATTTTGTTGTTGATAGCGCTAATTTACACCCTGCATTTTTATCCCTGGCTGAAATTTAGTATTGGATTTTGCATTTTTACGCTGGTGTTTTTGCTGATACTGCGCAAAGACTTCTCCCACAGTAGCGCCGCAGCCGGGACAATTTTTGCATTTATTAGTTTCACGACATTACTGTTTTACTCAACCTACGGTGCGCTTTATTTAAGCGAAGGTTTTAATCCGCGAATAGAAAGTTTGATGACCGCGTTCTATTTTTCGATAGAAACCATGTCAACCGTCGGCTATGGCGATATTGTCCCTGTTTCTGAATCAGCACGATTGTTCACTATTTCGGTCATTATTTCCGGCATTACCGTTTTTGCCACATCTATGACCTCAATTTTTGGTCCGCTTATCCGCGGGGGATTCAACAAACTTGTAAAAGGAAACAATCATACAATGCATCGTAAAGATCATTTTATTGTTTGCGGACATTCGATTCTCGCCATCAATACGATCCTGCAACTGAATCAACGCGGACAAAACGTAACGGTTATCAGCAACTTGCCTGAAGATGATATCAAGCAACTTGAGCAACGCTTAGGCGATAATGCTGATGTTATCCCCGGTGACAGTAATGACAGTTCTGTATTAAAGAAAGCGGGAATCGATCGTTGCCGGGCCATTCTGGCGCTGAGTGATAACGATGCAGATAACGCGTTTGTTGTACTCTCGGCAAAAGATATGAGCAGTGATGTCAAAACAGTTCTCGCCGTCAGTGATAGCAAAAACCTGAATAAGATTAAGATGGTACATCCGGATATCATTCTCTCACCGCAACTGTTTGGCAGCGAAATTCTGGCGCGAGTTTTAAATGGTGAAGAGATTAATAATGATATGCTCGTTTCAATGTTGTTGAACTCAGGTCATGGTATTTTCAGCGATAACGATGAACTAGAAACGAAAGCTGACAGTAAAGAATCGGCGCAAAAATAGAGTTTAAAGACGGAAGAGTAAACTTATTGGGCACCGCAATGGTGCCCAGTACATTTAGATATTGTAGATCGCAAACAATAACGAGTTACGCTGTTTGTTTAGAATGCACTTCCTGATGCTGTGGATACGCATATTTCGGCGCGATTGCCCCTCAAGCCAACGCGATTTACGTCGGCTAGCCTGACGCTGCATGCGCCAGCGCCCCACTTCCGTTCTACTCCGCTTCATGTTAACTACTCTATGCAATAACAGAATGGTCATTATACCCCCACCCCCGACGCTGACCAGTGCTTTTCCCGCGTTTTTATTTGCCAGATGAATCCATATGCGTAAACTCATAACAATGCGCTTTCAAAAGGATTTCTAATCTATGACAACCGTTTATACGTTGGTGAGTTGGTTGGCCATTCTGGGATACTGGTTGCTCATTGCAGGCGTAACTTTACGCATTCTAATGAAACGACGCGCAGTTCCCTCCGCGATGGCCTGGCTGTTGATTATTTACATTCTGCCGTTAGTCGGAATTATTGCCTATCTTGCCGTTGGCGAGCTCCATTTAGGCAAACGCCGCGCTGAGCGCGCCAGAGCGATGTGGCCTTCCACCGCAAAATGGCTTAACGACCTTAAAGCCTGTAAGCATATCTTCGCCGAAGAAAATAGCAGTGTCGCTGCGCCATTATTCAAGCTTTGCGAGCGTCGTCAGGGGATCGCTGGGGTCAAAGGGAATCAGCTACAACTGATGACCGAGTCAGATGATGTGATGCAGGCGTTAATCCGCGACATCCAGCTCGCGCGCCATAATATTGAGATGGTGTTTTATATCTGGCAGCCCGGCGGCATGGCGGACCAGGTGGCTGAATCATTAATGGCGGCTGCGCGACGCGGCATTCATTGCCGATTGATGCTCGACTCCGCCGGGAGTGTGGCTTTTTTCCGCAGCCCGTGGCCCGAGCTAATGCGTAATGCCGGTATTGAAGTGGTCGAAGCCTTAAAGGTCAATCTGATGCGTGTGTTTTTACGCCGTATGGACCTGCGCCAACATCGCAAGATGATCATGATCGATAATTACATCGCGTACACCGGCAGCATGAATATGGTCGATCCTCGCTACTTCAAACAAGATGCGGGCGTAGGGCAATGGATTGATCTGATGGCGCGTATGGAAGGCCCTATCGCCACCGCGATGGGGATTATTTATTCCTGCGACTGGGAGATTGAAACCGGAAAACGTATTCTGCCGCCACCACCAGATGTCAATATTATGCCGTTTGAACAGGCCAGCGGTCACACCATTCACACAATTGCTTCTGGCCCCGGCTTTCCGGAAGATCTCATTCACCAGGCATTATTGACTGCGGCTTATTCGGCGCGTGAATATTTGATCATGACCACGCCCTACTTTGTGCCAAGCGATGATTTACTTCATGCGATTTGCACGGCGGCGCAGCGCGGGGTGGATGTCAGTATTATCCTTCCGCGAAAAAATGACTCGATGCTGGTCGGCTGGGCCAGTCGCGCATTCTTTACGGAACTGCTGGCTGCTGGGGTTAAAATTTATCAGTTTGAAGGCGGGTTACTGCATACCAAGAGCGTGCTGGTCGATGGCGAACTAAGTCTGGTTGGCACAGTTAACCTTGATATGCGTAGTCTGTGGCTAAATTTCGAGATTACCCTGGCAATCGACGATAAAGGTTTTGGTGCTGACCTCGCCGCCGTTCAGGACGATTATATTTCGCGTTCACGTCTGCTCGATGCCCGTTTATGGCTAAAACGTCCATTATGGCAACGTGTCGCCGAGCGACTGTTTTACTTCTTCAGTCCGTTGCTGTAAAACGTCGCCAACAGAGGTTAAACAGGTAGTAACTATGGATATGGATCTAAACAATCGCCTGACTGAAGATGAAACGCTTGAACAGGCCTACGATATTTTTCTCGAACTGGCTGCCGACAATCTCGATCCAGCTGATGTTCTGCTGTTCAATCTTCAGTTTGAAGAGCGCGGCGGCGCGGAGTTATTCGATCCGGCGGAAGACTGGCAGGAACATGTTGATTTCGATTTGAACCCGGACTTTTTTGCCGAAGTGGTGATTGGTCTGGCGGACAGTGAAGATGGTGAAATCAACGATGTTTTTGCCCGCATTCTGTTATGCCGCGAAAAAGATCACAAACTTTGCCATATCATCTGGCGGGAATAAATAATCGCTTTTAGCGTGAAAAAGGGCTGACAACTGTCAGCCCTTATTGTTTTTAAAGCGGATCGACTTTCAGGCAAGAAACGGCGTGTCTGAAACTCCCCTCCAGAACAGGACGTGTTTTGGCGCACTCTGGACCGGCAATCGGGCAACGGGTACGGAAAACACAACCGGAAGGCGGGTTGATCGGCGACGGTAATTCCCCTTCCAGTAACTGGATGGTTTTGTTCTTCTCCAGATCCGGATCAGGTATGGGGACTGCCGACATCAATGCCCTGGTGTAAGGATGTAGTGGATTGTGGTAGACCTCATCATAGGTCCCCAGTTCTACCGCATGGCCGAGATACATCACCAACACACGATCGGAAATGTGTTTTACCACGGCCAGGTCATGAGCGATAAAAATTAATGACAATCCCATCTCACGTTGCAATTGCTGGAGCAGGTTGACCACCTGTGCCTGAATTGACACGTCCAGCGCCGACACCGGCTCATCACAGATAATCAGCTTCGGTTCAAGAATAAGAGCACGCGCAATCCCGATACGCTGGCACTGCCCACCAGAGAACTCATGCGGATAGCGGTTAATCAGGTTAGGCAATAACCCGACTTTCAGCATCATCGCCTTCACGCGCTCGCGAACTTCCTGGCGTGACATTTTCGGATGATAAGTACGTAGTGGTTCAGCGATGATCTCGCCGATGGTCATACGCGGGTTTAGCGATGCCAACGGATCCTGGAAAATCATCTGAATATCACTGCGAACGGCACGCCATTCATCGGGTTTCATGCCCAGCAACTCTTTACCTAACCAGGCAACATGACCGTCGGTCGCCTTGACCAAACCGATGATGGCGCGAGCAAAGGTGGACTTACCGCATCCCGATTCCCCTACCACACCTAATGTTTCCCCTTCATACAGGCGAAGAGTGACACCATCGACGGCTTTGAGCGTTTTCGGCGGTTGCCAGAACCACTGTTTGCCATCTTTGATTTCAAAGTGCACTTTAAGATCGGCGATTTCAAGGAGGACTTTTCTTCCTTCAGTTACAGCATTCATAACAGTTCCTCCACCGGTTTAAAGCAAGCACGCAGACGGCCAGGCGTAAACTCTTCCAGCGGCGGTGCGCTACTACAAATTTCCATCGCATGCGGACAACGTGGCTGGAACGGGCAACCTTTCGGTAATCGCAGCAGGTTTGGCGGATTACCCGGGATGGTCAACATTGTTTCACCTTCCGCATCGAGACGCGGCACCGCGTTGAGCAAACCGATAGAATAAGGATGAACGGGTTGATAAAAGACATCGCGCGCGTTGCCATATTCCATCGTGCGCCCGGCGTACATTACCAGCACTTTGTCGCAGATCCCCGCCACCACGCCAAGATCGTGGGTGATCATAATGATGGCGGTATTAAATTCCCGCTTCAGTTCATTTAATAGCGTCATGATCTGCGCCTGTACGGTGACGTCCAGCGCAGTTGTTGGTTCATCCGCAATCAGCAGCTTAGGTCGACATAACAAGGCCATCGCAATCATGACTCGCTGACGCATGCCGCCAGAAAATTCGTGCGGGTACATTTTCATGCGTTTACGCGCTTCCGGCATTTTTACCGCATCGAGCATCCGCACCGACTCTTCAAACGCCTCAGCTTTGCTCATGTTCTTATGCAGCATCAGCACTTCCATCAACTGCTCACCGACGCGCATATAGGGATTCAACGAAGTCATTGGGTCCTGAAAAATCATTGAGATTTGTTCAGCGCGCAGTTTATTGAGTTCATGCTCTGGCAAATTGAGGATTTCACGCCCATTGAAGGTTGCCGATCCGCCAATACGTCCGTTGGCAGCCAACAGGCCCATCAACGCAAATGCAGTTTGCGATTTACCCGAACCAGACTCACCTACAATACCCAGCGTTTCTCCGGCACGTAGGGAAAAATTCAAATCATTGACCGCCGTGACGTCGCCGTCCGGGGTACTAAAGGTGACACGCAAATCTTTCACGTTCAGCAGTGCGTCAGCCTGTTGTTGTGCGAGCGGCACAGTTGCAGTTTCAATTACGCTCATGGCTGCACTCCTTAACGATCTTTCGGGTCGAGGGCATCACGCAAGCCATCGCCGATAAAGTTGAAACAAAACAGCGTCACCACGAGGAATCCCGCTGGGAACAACAATAACCATGGAGAGACTTCCATCGAGTTCGCGCCATCACTCAGCAATGCACCCCAGCTGCTTAACGGCTCTTGCGTACCCAACCCCAGGAAGCTAAGGAAAGATTCAAAGAGGATCATGCTGGGCACCAGAAGTGATGCGTAGACCACCACCACACCGAGTACATTCGGCACAATGTGGCGAATAACAATGCCCGATGTCGATACACCGCCAACTTGTGCCGCCTCAATAAACTCTTTGCGCTTCAGACTCAGGGTTTGTCCACGCACAATACGAGCCATATCCAGCCAGGAAACCATGCCAATCGCCACGAAAATCAGCAGGATGTTTTGACCGAAAAAGGTCACAAGCAAAATGACGAAGAACATGAATGGGAAGGAGTTGAGGATTTCCAGCAGACGCATCATTACCGAATCCACTTTACCGCCCAGATAACCGGAAAGCGAACCATAAAGTGTCCCCACGACCACTGCCACCAGTGCCGCAGCAACACCGACCATGAGTGAGATACGCCCGCCAATCGCAACGCGCACAAGCAGGTCGCGACCGGATGAGTCAGTACCAAAGTAGTGACCGGACTCCATATCCGGGGCGCTGGACATCATCGCCCAGTCAGTATCGTCATAGGCAAACTGCGAAAGCATCGGTGCCAGGATTACAAATAACGCGATCAGCACCAGCACTATCAGACTGGCAACCGCCGCACGGTTATGCATAAAACGTCGACGTGCGTCCTGCCACAAGCTGCGCCCTTCGACCTCCAGCTTTTCACTGAAATTTTCCAGCGTCTCGCTGTTTTTCTTACTTAACATCATCGCGAGCTCCAGTATCAGTAACGGATTTTCGGGTCGATAACCGCATATAGCACATCGACAATGGCATTAAACAAAATGGTTAACGCACCAACCAGGATGGTCAGGCTTAACACTAAGGAATAGTCACGGTTCAATGCGCCATTAACGAACAGTTGCCCAATCCCCGGCAAACCATAAATGGTTTCGATGACCATAGAACCGGTAATAATGCCGACAAATGCGGGGCCCATATAGGAGAGCACGGGTAACAGAGCAGGTTTTAATGCGTGGCGTAAAATGATCCGCCGCATAGGTAACCCTTTCGCCCGGGCAGTACGAATAAAGTTGGAGTGTAATACTTCAATCATAGAGCCACGGGTAATACGCGCAATACTGGCGATATAAGCGAGTGACAACGCCACCATCGGCAATATCATGAATTTAAGCGCCCCACCATTCCAGCCACCGCCCGGCAGCCAATGCAAAATGATCGCAAATATCATGACTAATAATGGTGCAACCACAAAACTGGGGATAACAACCCCGGTCATTGCCAGGCCCATCACGGTATAGTCCCATTTGGTGTTTTGTTTTAATGCGGCAATAACGCCAGCACTAACACCCAGTATTACCGCAAGGAAAAATGCTGCGGCTCCCAATTTGGCAGAAACGGGAAAACTGGATGCAACCAGGTCATTGACCGAATAATCTTTATATTTAAACGATGGACCGAAATCACCGTGCGCCAGTTGTTTCAGGTAGCTGAAATACTGTGTCATGATCGGATCATTAAGATGATATTTCGCTTCGATATTGGCCATCACTTCTGGCGGTAAAGTACGTTCGCCGGTAAAAGGGCTTCCCGGCGCGAGGCGCATCATAAAGAACGAAATAGTAATAAGAATAAATAGCGTCGGAATCGCTTCCAGACAGCGACGTAGAATAAATTTTAACATTGCCCTACCTTCTGGCCTGTGCCTTCTGTAATGCGATAAAAATCAGACACCGTGGAGCAGGACACTCCTGCCCCACGCATTGCCATTAGTGCTTCACAATGTACATATTCCGGGTATAGGTATTATCCAGCGGATCTTTGCCGGTATAGCCACCAACCCACGGTTTCACCAGACGCGCATTCACGTAGTAATAAACAGGAACAATGGCCGAATCCTTATCCAGCTGTTGTTCTGCTTTAGTGTACAGAGCTGTGCGCTGCGCCTCGTCAGTCACTTTCAGCGTTTCCGCCATAATGCTGTCAAAGGCCGGGCTCTTATAATGCGCGGTATTCATCGAGCTGTTCGAAAGCATGGTGTTCAGGAAGGAAGTTGGTTCGTTGTAGTCAGCACACCAGCCTGCACGGGCCACATCAAAAGTACCCTGGTGACGGGTGTCGAGGAACGTTTTCCACTCCTGGTTAACCAGTTTGACGTTTACACCAATGTTTTTCTTCCACAATGAAGAGGCAGCAATCGCCAGCTTTTTATGCAGATCGGAGGTGTTATACAGCAGGTTGATGGTCAACGGTTTGTCTGCGGTATAACCCGCTTCAGCCAGCAGTTTTTTCGCTTCTTCGTTACGTTTTTCCTGGCTCCAGCCAAACCATTCTGGCTGAGTCAATTTTGCGCCATCAGTATACGGTGGAGTGTAACCATAGGCGGGCATGTCGCCCTGCGCTTTCACTTTATTAACAATGATATCGCGGTCCATACCTAGTTTCAGTGCGGTACGCACACGCACATCGTTGAATGGCGGTTTCTGGTTGTTAATTTCGTAATAGTAAGTGCACAGGTATGGATCAACGTGAACTTCGTCCGGGATCTCTTTTTTCAGCTTCTGGAACAATTCGATCGGCATGTTGTTATACGTCATGTCGATTTCACCACTACGGTAGCGGTTGACATCGGTAACTTCAGAAGCAATAGGCAAATAGGTTACCTGGTTAATAACGGTTTTCGCGTTGTTCCAGTAGGTCGGGCTGCGTTCAAGAACGATTCGTTCGTTTACGACCCAATCTTTTAAGGTATAGGCACCGTTGGTGACGATATTACCAGGCTGGGTCCATTTTTCGCCGAATTTCTCGATAGCGGCTTTTGGCACCGGTGAAGTTGATGGGTGAACAAGTAATTTATAGAAGTACGGAACGGGTTCACTTAAGGTGACTTCTAATGTGTGATCATCAATAGCTTTCACGCCGAGATCGGTAATCGGTTTTTTCCCTTCAAGAATTTCATCAATACCGGCGATATGCCCATATTGCAGATAACTGGCATACGGAGAAGCAGTGTTCGGATCAACAGAACGTTGCCAGCTATACACAAAGTCTTGTGCTGTGACTGGCGTGCCATCAGACCATTTCGCATCTTTACGCAAATGGAAGGTCCAGACTTTCGCGTCTTTATTATCCCAGGATTCAGCGACGCCAGGTGCTGGATGACCGTCAAGATCGCTGACCAGTAAGCCTTCAAACAGGTCTCGGCTGATATTAGACTCCGGAACACCTTCAATTTTGTGCGGATCTAATGACTGAACTTCTGAACCATTGTTACGTACCAGTGTTTGTTTTTCCGCCAGTGTGACGCCTGCGGGTACATCAGCTGCCAGCGCGACATTCCCTGCCATTAGCGCAGCCAGAACGCCAGCTGCTACTAAACTTCTCTTGGTGATGTTGGTCATTGTTTTTTGGACTCCCTCATTATAATTACTGGTATTAACCAGCATGTGTAATCCCGGATTGGGACCCTGCACAGGCTCGGAGACTTTCTGCTGTCAGGTTACTTTATCGTTACGTATTACTATCACCGACTTTATTTATTCTGGTGATTCAGACGATCACCTTATGTCGATTCGTACTGTGTCTCCCCTGTCGAGACACATTATTCTTTCGCGACGCTCTTTAATTGTTAATTATTCTCATTACCAATAAAGAATCGTCTGGCGGTTGCCCGGAAAGTACCAAATGCGGTTCTTACTCGCCAATACATTTTGCAAAATTGTTAAGCAATTCTCTTTTATTGACCGTATCAGAATCTATAGCTTGCATCCATGCCTTAACAAACATCTTTCAATTCAATCAAATAGAGATTGGCTAAGCATGTCTATCTTTTCTGATTACAGTTCCAGTAGTGAAATGCACAATAATTTAACAATTGATTATTATTTAGCACTTTCCTCTACCAAAGGCAGTGGAATTACTAATATCATTTCAATTATTCTTCAGCAAGCCCAGGATTATGATGTGGCGAAAATAACATGATGGTGAGGAGAAGCAGTTAAGGAAATCCTTATAACTAACTGTAATTTGAGAAGAATATTTTTACCTATTCCTTTTGCTTTTGATAACTGCGCGGGAACAAAGTAAAAATAATGACGAAGTAAACGGAGCATGGCAGCTCCGTTTCATTTGAAAGGAATTAATTAAGCAGGCCGGGGAAAATCCCCTTAATACCAGTAACGATAAATTCAATCCCCAATGCCATCAGCAATAGCCCCATAATACGCGTAATCACGTTGATGCCGGTCTGGCGTAAAACCCGTACCAGCCACGGTGCCATGCGGAACAATCCCCAACAACATAAAGCGAACAATGCAATAGCCACAAAGAAACCAAACAGATAGCTAATGCTGTGATAACGCGTACCCCAGACGATGGTAGAACTGATCGCCCCTGGCCCCGCCATCAACGGCAACGCCAGTGGCACCACACCAATGCTTTCACGTACCGCGGTTTCTGATTTTTCTTGCTTGTTCTGTTTATCCTCGCCAAGCTTGCCGCTGATCATCGACATCGCTATTGTCACCACCAGGATACCCCCGGCGATACGGAACGAATCAATTGATATACCAAAAAGTTGTAGAATCGTGTCGCCGAGAAAAAGCGAGATCCACAAGATAATGGCCACAGACAGGTTGGCTGTAAGGTTAGTTTTGTTTCGCGCTGCCGCTGTCTGATAACTGGTCATGCTGATAAAGACGGGAATAATCCCTACCGGGTTGACCAGCGCAAATAACCCGATGAAAAATTTGAAGTAAACGGGAAAATCAAAAAAGGTCTGAATCACGGTTAGCTCCGAAGCAAAAGCCGGATAATGTTAGCCATAAATAAGGTTGAAAAGACGCGCTGACAATACGCCTTTTGACAGCATTTTTCACCTCCTAACTACTTAAAATTGCTATCATTCGTTATTGTTATCTAGTTGTGCAAAACATGCTAATGTAGCCACCAAATCATACTACAATTTATTAACTGTTAGCTATAATGGCGAAAAGCGATGCTGAAAGGTGTCAGCTTTGCAAAAATTTGATTTGGATCACGTAATCAGTACCCAGAAGTGAGTAATCTTGCTTACGCAACCTGGAAGTGACGCATTAGAGATAATAACTCTAATGTTTAAACTCTTTTAGTAAATCACAGTGAGTGTGAGCGCGAGTAAGCTTTTGATTTTCATAGGTTAAGCAAATCATCACCGCACTGACTATACTCTCGTATTCGAGCAGATGATTTACTAAAAAAGTTTAACATTATCAGGAGAGCATTATGGCTGTTACTAATGTCGCTGAACTTAACGCACTCGTAGAGCGTGTAAAAAAAGCCCAGCGTGAATATGCCAGTTTCACTCAAGAGCAAGTAGACAAAATCTTCCGCGCCGCCGCTCTGGCTGCTGCAGATGCTCGAATCCCACTCGCGAAAATGGCCGTTGCCGAATCCGGCATGGGTATCGTCGAAGATAAAGTGATCAAAAACCACTTTGCTTCTGAATATATCTACAACGCCTATAAAGATGAAAAAACCTGTGGTGTTCTGTCTGAAGACGACACTTTTGGTACCATCACTATCGCTGAACCAATCGGTATTATTTGCGGTATCGTTCCGACCACTAACCCGACTTCAACTGCTATCTTCAAATCGCTGATCAGTCTGAAGACCCGTAACGCCATTATCTTCTCCCCGCACCCGCGTGCAAAAGATGCCACCAACAAAGCGGCTGATATCGTTCTGCAGGCTGCTATCGCTGCCGGTGCTCCGAAAGATCTGATCGGCTGGATCGATCAACCTTCTGTTGAACTGTCTAACGCACTGATGCACCACCCAGACATCAACCTGATCCTCGCGACTGGTGGTCCGGGCATGGTTAAAGCCGCATACAGCTCCGGTAAACCAGCTATCGGTGTAGGCGCGGGCAACACTCCAGTTGTTATCGATGAAACTGCTGATATCAAACGTGCAGTTGCATCTGTACTGATGTCCAAAACCTTCGACAACGGCGTAATCTGTGCTTCTGAACAGTCTGTTGTTGTTGTTGACTCTGTTTATGACGCTGTACGTGAACGTTTTGCAACCCACGGCGGCTATCTGTTGCAGGGTAAAGAGCTGAAAGCTGTTCAGGATGTTATCCTGAAAAACGGTGCGCTGAACGCGGCTATCGTTGGTCAGCCAGCCTATAAAATTGCTGAACTGGCAGGCTTCTCTGTACCAGAAAACACCAAGATTCTGATCGGTGAAGTGACCGTTGTTGATGAAAGCGAACCGTTCGCACATGAAAAACTGTCCCCGACTCTGGCAATGTACCGCGCTAAAGATTTCGAAGACGCGGTAGAAAAAGCAGAGAAACTGGTTGCTATGGGCGGTATCGGTCATACCTCTTGCCTGTACACTGACCAGGATAACCAACCGGCTCGCGTTTCTTACTTCGGTCAGAAAATGAAAACGGCGCGTATCCTGATTAACACCCCAGCGTCTCAGGGTGGTATCGGTGACCTGTATAACTTCAAACTCGCACCTTCCCTGACTCTGGGTTGTGGTTCTTGGGGTGGTAACTCCATCTCTGAAAACGTTGGTCCGAAACACCTGATCAACAAGAAAACCGTTGCTAAGCGAGCTGAAAACATGTTGTGGCACAAACTTCCGAAATCTATCTACTTCCGCCGTGGCTCCCTGCCAATCGCGCTGGATGAAGTGATTACTGATGGCCACAAACGTGCGCTCATCGTGACTGACCGCTTCCTGTTCAACAATGGTTATGCTGATCAGATCACTTCCGTACTGAAAGCAGCAGGCGTTGAAACTGAAGTCTTCTTCGAAGTAGAAGCGGACCCGACCCTGAGCATCGTTCGTAAAGGTGCAGAACTGGCAAACTCCTTCAAACCAGACGTGATTATCGCGCTGGGTGGTGGTTCCCCGATGGACGCCGCGAAGATCATGTGGGTTATGTACGAACATCCGGAAACTCACTTCGAAGAGCTGGCGCTGCGCTTTATGGATATCCGTAAACGTATCTACAAGTTCCCGAAAATGGGCGTGAAAGCGAAAATGATCGCTGTCACCACCACTTCTGGTACAGGTTCTGAAGTCACTCCGTTTGCGGTTGTAACTGACGACGCTACTGGTCAGAAATATCCGCTGGCAGACTATGCGCTGACTCCGGATATGGCGATTGTCGACGCCAACCTGGTTATGGACATGCCGAAGTCCCTGTGTGCTTTCGGTGGTCTGGACGCAGTAACTCACGCCATGGAAGCTTATGTTTCTGTACTGGCATCTGAGTTCTCTGATGGTCAGGCTCTGCAGGCACTGAAACTGCTGAAAGAATATCTGCCAGCGTCCTACCACGAAGGGTCTAAAAATCCGGTAGCGCGTGAACGTGTTCACAGTGCAGCGACTATCGCGGGTATCGCGTTTGCGAACGCCTTCCTGGGTGTATGTCACTCAATGGCGCACAAACTGGGTTCCCAGTTCCATATTCCGCACGGTCTGGCAAACGCCCTGCTGATTTGTAACGTTATTCGCTACAATGCGAACGACAACCCGACCAAGCAGACTGCATTCAGCCAGTATGACCGTCCGCAGGCTCGCCGTCGTTATGCTGAAATTGCCGACCACTTGGGTCTGAGCGCACCGGGCGACCGTACTGCTGCTAAGATCGAGAAACTGCTGGCATGGCTGGAAACGCTGAAAGCTGAACTGGGTATTCCGAAATCTATCCGTGAAGCTGGCGTTCAGGAAGCAGACTTCCTGGCGAACGTGGATAAACTGTCTGAAGATGCATTCGATGACCAGTGCACCGGCGCTAACCCGCGTTACCCGCTGATCTCCGAGCTGAAACAGATTCTGCTGGATACCTACTACGGTCGTGATTATGTAGAAGGTGAAACTGCAGCGAAGAAAGAAGCTGCTCCGGCTAAAGCTGAGAAAAAAGCGAAAAAATCCGCTTAATCAGTAGCGCTGTCTGGCAACATAAACGGCCCCTTCTGGGCAATGCCGATCAGTTAAGGATTAGTTGACCGATCCTTAAACTGAGGCACTATAACGGCTTCCACAACAGGGAGCCGTTTTCTTATGCCACTTCTCAATGATCTGCTCGATTTCAGTGACCATCCGCTTATGCCTCCGCCCTCTGCACAACTATTTGCAGAACACCTTCCCACCGAGTGGATACAACACTGCCTGACGCTTTCTGCTCATGCGACCGTTCGCCGCCGTCGTTTACCGGGGGACATGGTTATCTGGATGGTGGTGCAATGAGCCAATTACCGATGTTGTTCGCCGTCTGAACCTGAGCGCGGATGGCGAAGCGGGGATGAACCTGCTGGCCCGCAGCGCTGTCACCCAGGCGCGTCAGCGCGTGGGGGCCGCCCCAGTGGAATGGCTCTTCCGCCAGACCGCACAGACAGGGGCGCGGAACGTTACCTGAAGGATGACTGGCACGGCCTGCAACTTTTTGCCATTGATGGCGCACAGTTCAGGACACCTGATAAACCCGAGCTGCGTGAATATTATGGGTCTGCCAACACATCCACTAAGCGGCAGAACGCCTACCCGGTTATGCGTCTGGTGGCCTTAATGAACCTGGGAAGTCACATTCTGCTGAATGCCGTGACCGCACCTTACCGGCAGAGCGAAACTGTGCTGGCCCACTCCATGCTCGCCACCATCCCGGATAACTCTATTACGTTGTTTGATAAACTTTTTTACAGCGAAGACCTGCTGCTGACGCTGAACCAGAAGGGTTGTAACCGCCACTGGCTACTGCCTGCGTGGAAGAATATCGCATCAGAAATGATAGAGCTGGGAAACACGGCGTCACCAGGGACCATCCCGAAACGACTGGAGCATCTTCGGGGTGCTCTGGAAGTGGTGTTCATAACAAAACGCCCCCGACCATCAAGGCCGAGGTCGGTTAAGATATCAAAAACCCGTTATCCTGTGAAACATAGTGCCGCTCCTCTTAAGTGAACGGCATTGCCCTTCTGGGGCCGTATTTTTTGTTTACCCAAAGCAACTTTTCCATAAACCGACAGCATTAGCCTTCATCATATTTGCGACGATGTATAACGCCTAAACACAGGGATATTGTACTTTACAGGTCACAAGTCAACGTCGGTGCTTAAGAGCCCTGTGAGGCGTATAGCGGCGTTAAAAAACTGCCGAGAAGGGTATATAGCCCGGAAGAAGTGCGTAAAACGAACTGACAGGATAAAAGTGCCCTGCTCACCCTGTCAGTAAAGAAATTCTTATTAATCGTGGCGATGCCTTTCCTGAATAGCCGTTAATGAGTCGACTTGTAACGCCTCTTTATAGTGTTTACGGCATACAGAAACGTATCGTTCATTACCACCAATTACCACCTGCTCACCTTCGTTATAAGGTCTGCCTGCTTGATCAAGACGCAGCACCATGCTTGCTTTACGGCCACAAAAACAGATGGTTTTTAATTCAACCAGTTTGTCGGACCATGCCAGTAAGTATTGGCTGCCAATAAATAATTCACCTCGAAAATCGGTACGTAAACCATAACAAAGTACGGGTATATCGAGTTGATCGACAACCTCCGATAATTCATATACTTGTTGTCTGGTTAAAAACTGGCATTCATCAACCAGTACGCAATGAATTGCCTGCTGTTCATGTTCCGCACGAATCTCATCAAATAATGATGAATTTTGGTTAAATAATTTTGCAGGCGATGACAAACCTATACGCGAACTGACTTTCCCGGCACCAAAGCGATCATCAATTTCTGCCGTATATACGACAGTGCGCATGCCGCGTTCCTGGTAATTGTATGAAGATTGCAACAATGCTGTAGACTTACCCGCATTCATTGCGGAATAGTAGAAATATAGCTGTGCCATCAGCCACAGGCCCTCAATGATATGAAATAAAGTTGGCTGGAGTTTATCATAATTCGTCAGTTTTTCAGCTCAACAGTATGCACAGAAGTGGGTATATGCGTTCTCCCTTACGAAGCCTTGCATAATCCTTCTGAGCTATCATTACAACTGCCTCGCTTGTTATAAGCGGGTAAATGACTGCTGGTAACTATTCACAATCTTTAATCTGTTGCGCAAGTAATAGCCCTCTGTTGACCTCCAGGAGATAGTGCAATACTAAGTCCCTGCTCTTATTGCGACTGTTCTACTTTTCATCATTCGCTTAATAGGGAATTCTCGTAAACACGACTAATACAGAAGACTGAAAGGTCGTCAGCCTACGATAATCTCCCCATAAAATGTGACATGAATCAGGAAGTTTTAACCTCACGAGCTGCGAAATCATCGGTACAAATAGGGCTATATGCCGCGTCTTTTCTGGCTAATTTTATGAAAAGATATTTATTGGCGGCACAAAATAAAGAACAATTTTGAATTCCTTACATTCCTGGCTATTGCACAACTGAATTTAAGGCTCTATTATTACCTCAACAAACCACCCCAATATAAGTTTGAGATTACTACAATGAGCGAAGCACTTAAAATTCTGAACAACATCCGTACTCTTCGTGCGCAGGCAAGAGAATGTACACTTGAAACGCTGGAAGAAATGCTGGAAAAATTAGAAGTTGTTGTTAACGAACGTCGCGAAGAAGAAAGCGCGGCTGCTGCTGAAGTTGAAGAGCGCACTCGTAAACTGCAGCAATATCGCGAAATGCTGATCGCTGACGGTATTGACCCGAACGAACTGCTGAATAGCCTTGCTGCCGTTAAATCTGGCACCAAAGCTAAACGTGCTCAGCGTCCGGCAAAATATAGCTACGTTGACGAAAACGGCGAAACTAAAACCTGGACTGGCCAGGGCCGTACTCCAGCTGTAATCAAAAAAGCAATGGATGAGCAAGGTAAATCCCTCGACGATTTCCTGATCAAGCAATAATCTTTTGTAGATTGCACTTGCTTAAAATCCCGCCATCGGCGGGATTTTTTATTGTCCGGTTTAAGACAATTTAATAAGAATAAGCTATAAAAAAACGGCGTCGATTGCTCAACGCCGTTTCGTGGATAACACCGATACGGATGTTACTTCTTAATGCCCATCTCTTCTTCAAGCCAGGCTTTAAATTCCGTGCCAAGGGTGTTATGACGAATACCGTATTCAACGAAGGCCTGCATGTAACCTAATTTATTACCGCAGTCATGGCTCTTCCCTTTCATATGATAGGCTTCAACCGTTTCTTTTTCGATTAGCATATCAATTGCGTCGGTGAGCTGAATTTCATCACCAGCTCCCGGAGGGGTTTTTGCCAGCAACGGCCAAATATCCGCACTAAGTACGTAACGACCCACAATAGCGAGATTAGACGGCGCAACATCCGCTTTTGGTTTTTCAACCACGCCAACCATCGGTACGCTTTCACCCGGCGCTAATTCAACGCCTTTGCAATCCACAACGCCATATGCGGTCACATCAGCAACCGGTTCAACCATGATCTGGCTATGACCCGTTTCATCAAAGCGGCGGATCATCTCTGCCAGGTTATCCTGTGACAAATCGGATTCATATTCATCCAGAATAACGTCAGGCAAAATAACAGCCACAGGTTCATCACCCACTACCGGGTGAGCACACAATACCGCGTGTCCCAGACCTTTCGCCAGCCCCTGACGAACTTGCATAATAGTCACGTGCGGCGGACAAATAGACTGCACTTCATCAAGCAGTTGACGTTTTACACGTTTTTCCAGCATTGCTTCCAGTTCAAAACTGGTATCAAAGTGGTTTTCAATAGAGTTTTTAGATGAGTGTGTAACCAGCACAATTTCAGTAATGCCAGCCGCAATACATTCATTCACGACGTATTGAATTAATGGCTTATCGACAAGTGGCAGCATCTCTTTCGGGATGGCTTTCGTCGCCGGCAACATCCTGGTTCCTAATCCCGCAACGGGGATAACGGCTTTTTTGACTTTCGTATTAATGGCAGCCATTTAAATTCTCCTGGACTGTTCGTGTTTTGAACGTGTTCATATTTCTGTATCGCATCCCAGTATATCAGCACCCCGAAGGGGCTAAGTTCTGAAAAGGAGGCGAGTTAGCATAATTAAGACAATTACTTATACGAATGGCGACGATAGTACCACCAGCCGACATTAGCAGGTAATGCAAATTTAGCCCGCGTTATCGTTTGCTCATTCTGCAGACAACATCAAGCGCAGTCGACCACCGGTTCCCCATATTTGGCATTGCCAGGCATCGCATCGCTGGCTCAATTGATTCAAATAAGCGTTACCTAATGTGCCTAACGGAACACCATTACTGATTTGCACCTGGTGTTCGCCGGTATTTAACGTCGCATTCAGACCCGCAGAAACCAGAATGAGATTTTTCAGTTCGCGATGATAATAGCCAACTAATAGCGGAAACTGCCCCGGCAGATTGGCCTGACGGAGTAAATGGTTTACCTGCTTCAATAACGCGCCCAACTCTGGCAACCGTTGATTTTGGTGTGCAAGCTGTTCCTGTAATAATCCGTTAAACAATGCGCGTAATAACAAGGCAGCAAGTACGCCATTATGTCCAGCTCGGGTGACATCAAGGCAATAAAATGCCAGATCGTTTTCCGAAAGTGCGGCAATATCAAGCACCAGGCCGGGTTTGTCCGCGGCAACCAATTGACGATAATTAACCCGGCAATGGGAAATCACCTGCTGAACCGGCGGTTGTAGTTCCTGTAATAATTTCGCCGCTGCGGCAGGGTTATCAACCATTGCATCCCAGTCGCGAAAAAGCCTTTCCTCTTCCTCAACGCGCGAATTAAACATGCTGGGATAGAGACAGGCAAAAACCATCTCGCGCAAGCGATTCAGATCTTTAACTGGTTTCAGCAAAACATCTTCAACGCCCAGACGTAACGCTTTGGCAATATCTGCCATATTTTCAGTGGCAGATATCACCAGAACTGGGGTCTGGTCGCCTCTGTTACGTATATGCTCCAGCAGTTTAAGCCCGTTCATTCGTGGCATCGCGATATCACATATCATCAGGTCTGGAGTGAAACCTCCCAGCAACTCAAGGGCATCCACCCCATCAGCCGCCAGTACCGTTGTCGCTCCCAATGAGGAAAACCATGAATCCAGAAGCGAGCGAAATACCTGCTCATCTTCAACAATGAGAATCTGTTTTCCGACCAATGGCTGCGTCATGTTCTCTCCCCTGACTGGCTTTACTCAATAGTGGCATGCTATTGCCACCTGCGCCTGTCAGAATTAACTTAAGTGTAGATAAAAATTCTGGTCAAATGTTGGTGCGTACCAACGGCAAAAGTTCGTCCATTTTCCTTTCCACTGCCAGCTGTCCGGCCGCAATGGCAGCGTGCGCGCGATGAAAATCAAGCGTAGATATTTGCGGGCAAACAGGTTGAATCAGAATATCGGGCGGATCACCTGCCATGCGGTTCCTTTTAAGGCGGTTCTCCAGCACCTGGATAGAAGTGGTCATAATCTCTGTTGCCGTTGGCGCTGTCACCGCCCGACGTGTCGTTATGCTGCCTAACCTTTCTTTCAGACGCGCATGCCACGGCAGAGAATCACCATTCTCGCTATTTTCTTCACTGACATTAAAGGAGAGCAAATCTTGTTGCATCAAATGAGCATCGTGCTGCAGGTCAACCGCTATCACAATATCAGCCCCCAATGCACGCGTGAGGGAAATAGGAATTGGGTTAACGACTGCTCCATCAACCAGCCAGTAGCCGTTATGTGCAACAGGTGCCATGAGTCCTGGAATACTGCATGATGCGCGAATAGCAAGATGGAGATCGCCTTCAGTAAACCATAATTCACGTCCCGTACTTAAATTGGTGGCAACAGCCGCAAAGCGACGGGAACAATTTTCGATCTCTGTTTCCGGCATTATTTCGCGGTATTGATTGAAGACACGCTCGCCGCGCAGTAACCCACCGCGCTGCCAGGAGAGATCCATCAGGCGTAAAACATCCCAATAACTGAAAGAGGTCACCCAATCTTCCAGCGCAGATAATCGATCGCATGCATAGGCAGCGCCCACCAGCGAACCAATTGAACATCCTGCAACGATATCAATTTCAATACCCACTTTTTTTAGCGCATTAATAACGCCAATATGCGACCAACCTCTCGCCGCGCCAGATCCCAGCGCCAGCCCTATTTTTATCTTTCTCATTATTCCCGCAAGATTCCCCTGGAATGCAATCGTAGCCACATCGCTACTGCTCGGTTAACATAGTGCTACTCAGGCGGTTAATACGCCGTTATTGTTTCCAGGGAGATTATTTGTGTCTCAGCTTTGTCCCTGTGGTAGTGCTGTCGAGTATAGCCTATGTTGCCACCCTTATGTGTCTGGTGAAAAGGTTGCACCTGATCCAGAACATCTCATGCGTTCGCGTTACTGCGCTTTTGTGATGCAAGACGCAGATTATTTAATAAAGACCTGGCATCCATCTTGTGGAGCAGCGGCGTTACGTGCCGAATTGATTGCCGGATTTGCGCATACTGAATGGTTGGGATTGACCGTATTTGAACATTGTTGGCAGGACGCCGACAATATCGGATTTGTCAGTTTTGTTGCTCGATTTACCGAAGGTGGCAAAACAGGTGCAATAATTGAACGTTCGCGATTTTTGAAAGAAAACGGTCAATGGTACTATATTGACGGTACACGTCCGCAGTTTGGCCGCAACGATCCCTGCCCTTGTGGTTCAGGTAAAAAATTTAAAAAGTGCTGCGGCCAATAATGGTTGACGGTACGGTTTAGCAAACACTCTCAACAAGGTTTTTCCAGCAATGCATTCACTCCAACGTAAAGTTCTGCGTACTATTTGTCCGGACCAAAAAGGTCTGATCGCACGTATTACCAATATTTGCTACAAGCACGAGTTAAATATCGTACAGAACAATGAATTTGTTGATCACCGTACCGGGCGCTTTTTTATGCGCACGGAACTGGAAGGGATTTTTAATGATTCCACCCTGCTGGCGGATCTCGATAGCGCATTGCCAGAAGGCTCCGTGCGTGAGCTGAATCCTGCCGGTCGTCGCCGGATAGTGATTCTGGTCACTAAAGAAGCGCATTGCCTTGGCGATTTGTTGATGAAAGCCAATTACGGCGGCCTGGATGTCGAAATCGCGGCAGTTATTGGTAACCACGATACTCTACGTTCTCTGGTTGAGCGTTTTGATATTCCGTTTGAGCTGGTAAGCCATGAAGGGTTAAGCCGCAACGAGCACGATCAAAAGATGGCGGATGCCATTGATGCTTATCAACCTGACTACGTGGTGCTGGCGAAGTATATGCGGGTATTAACGCCGGAATTTGTGGCACGCTTCCCGAATAAGATCATCAATATTCACCATTCATTCCTGCCAGCGTTTATTGGCGCACGTCCTTATCACCAGGCCTATGAACGTGGTGTGAAGATTATTGGCGCAACCGCTCACTATGTGAATGACAATCTGGACGAAGGCCCAATCATCATGCAGGACGTTATTCATGTCGATCATACCTACACAGCTGAAGATATGATGCGCGCAGGTCGTGACGTCGAGAAAAACGTCTTAAGTCGTGCACTATACAAAGTACTGGCACAGCGCGTCTTTGTTTACGGTAATCGGACGATTATTCTTTAATCGCCAGCAAAAATAACTGGTTACCTTTAATCCGTTACGGATGAAAATTACGCAACCAGTTCATTTTTCTCAACGTAACACTTTACAGCGGCGCGTCATTTGATATGATGCGCCCCGCTTCCCGATAAGGGAGCAGGCCAGTAAAAAGCATTACCCCGTGGTGGGGTTCCCGAGCGGCCAAAGGGAGCAGACTGTAAATCTGCCGTCATCGACTTCGAAGGTTCGAATCCTTCCCCCACCACCATAATTCACCACAGCGATGTGGTAACTTCGGTGAGATTGTGAAAGTTCGCACTCATCGGGGAAGGGTGAGAACCTTCGACTAAGGTTCGATTCGAGCGAAAGCGAGAGAACGTTGCCACAGGCAACGGCCCGAAGGGTGAGGAGCGAAGCGACGAATAATCCTTCCCCCACCACCATCTCAAGCATTACCTCAAAATTTGAATTACCCCTGGTGGGGTTCCCGAGCGGCCAAAGGGAGCAGACTGTAAATCTGCCGTCATCGACTTCGAAGGTTCGAATCCTTCCCCCACCACCATCACTTTCAAAAGTCCCTGAACTTCCCAACGAATCCGCAATTAAATATTCTGCCCATGCGGGGAAGGATGAGAAGCTTCGACCAAGGTTCGACTCGAGCGCCAGCGAGAGAGCGTTGCCGCAGGCAACGACCCGAAGGGCGAAGCGCGCAGCGCTGAGTAATCCTTCCCCCACCACCATCACTTTCAAAAGTCCCTGAACTCTCAAGCGAATCCGCAATCAAATATTCTGCCCATGCGGGGAAGGATGAGAAGCTTCGACTAAGGTTCGGCTCGAGCGTCAGCGAGAGAGCGTTGCCGCAGGCAACGACCCGAAGGGCGAAGCGCGCAGCGCTGAGTAATCCTTCCCCCACCACCATCACTTTCAAAAGCCCCGGAATTCTCAAACGAATCCGCAATCAAATATTCTGCCCAAGCGGGGAAGGATGAGAAGCTTCGACCAAGGTTCGACTTGAGCGCCAGCGAGAGAGCGTTGCCGCAGGCAACGACCCGAAGGGCGAAGCGCGCAGCGCTGAGTAATCCTTCCCCCACCACCATCGCTTCCTTAAATAATCAAAACCTGTTACTCCGAGCTAATTTTGCCCGATGGCACCACGTTTACCGGGCCTACAATATCCTCCCCTGTAGGTCGGATAAGCGAAGCGCATCCGACAACTCACCCCGCACCGTGCCCATAAAAAAACCCCGCCGAAGCAGGGTCTATGTGAACTAAAATTCGCTTAGTGACGAGCGCGCACCAGCTGGTACTTACGTGTCAGATACTCCACCGGTACGCTCCAGATGTGTACCAGACGCGAGAACGGGAACAGCAGGAATAACGTCATCCCCAGCACCAGGTGCAGACGGAAGATAAACGCCACACCATCGAGGTGTTGAGAAGCGCCACCGTGGAAGGTCACCACCGACTGCGCCCAGCCAACCAGTTTCATCATCTCGCTACCGTCCATATGCTGAGCGGAGAACGGAATGGTCAACAGGCCCAGCGCGCACTGGATAACGAGCAGCGACAGGATCAGGATATCCGCTCCGGTAGTGGTTGCACGCACGCGTGGGCTGAACAGACGACGCTTCAGCAACAGCACGCCGCCAATCAGACACAGCACGCCGCTGGCACCACCAGCAAACATCGCCATTTTCTGTTTCACTTCAATCGGCAGCCAGGCTTCATACATCCAGTGCGGCGTCAGCATACCGAAGAAGTGACCAACAAAAATCCCCAGAATACCGATATGGAACAGGTTCGACGCCAGGTTCATCCCTTTGCGATCCAGCATCTGGCTGGACGCCGCGCGCCAGGTGTACTGCCCGTAGTCATAACGCAGCCAGCTACCAATCAGGAAGACCGCCCCGGCTATGTACGGGTAGATATCAAAGAAGAACATATTCAGGAATTGCATTAGTGCTGTCCTCCGGTGGTGATATTCAGATATTGCGGCGCGACGGCACCGGCAAAGCGACGCTGATGAGCAGTGATTGCTGAATCACCGCAGCCTTTGTCAGCAAAGAATTTAACCTGCTCTTCTTCCCAGACAGCATCCAGCGCCTGCGGCGTATCATCGCGCGCTTCGTCGGCAATTTTTTCCGCCACTTTGTCGCTGTCGATAGCGGTATTGGCCAATTTCAGCAGCAGATCAAACATCACGGCATAACGGCTTTCACGCTGTTGCAGACGCGCGCTCAGCAATGCCAGAATCGGCGCGATATCTTTCAAACCTTCCACGGCTTCGCTTTGCGGCAGCTGCGACAGGTACTCCAGATACAGCGGCAGATGGTCCGGTAATTCGCGGCTGTTTAACTGCAAGCCGTGCTGCTCGTACTGCGCCAGCAGGTCCACCATCGCCTGGCCGCGGTCACGGGATTCACCGTGAACATGTTCAAATAGCAACAGTGACGTGGCGCGGCCACGGTCGAACAGTTCGCTGTACTGGGCCTGGGCATCGAGCGGATCCATCGCCGTTAAATCGCGCAGGAAAATGCCCAGCGCATGGGCATCTTCTTTCGACAGATTTTTCGACGCAGCAATCGCCTCAAACATCTCTTGTTGATGCTGCCATAAGGCAGCATCCGGATATTCAAGGAGACGCGATACAATCACGAGTTCGATCATGGATGCGGCTCCGTTTTGCTGGTCACATCGATGGCATCGATACGACGGCTGTTGAACAGATTGAATTTGGTATCTGAACCGTGGCAGCCATCACCAAAGGTAAAGCCGCAGCCATTTTTCTCCGGGAAGGCTTCCCGTGCCAGTTCACGATGACTACTCGGCACCACAAAGCGATCTTCGTAGTTAGCAATCGCCAGATAACGGTACATCTCCTGTGCCTGGGCTTCGGTCAGACCGACCTCTTCCAGCGCACGGGTATCAACTTTACCGTCAACGGTTTCAGCACGTTTGTAATGACGCATCGCCAGCATACGTTTCAGTGCGCGCAGTACCGGTTTGGTATCACCGGCGGTCAGCAGATTCGCCAGATACTGTACCGGAATACGCAAGCTTTCGACGTCTGGCAGAATGCCGTTGCTACCCAGCTCACCCGCGTCTGCTGCAGACTGAATCGGAGACAGAGGCGGCACGTACCAGACCATCGGCAGTGTGCGATATTCTGGATGCAGCGGCAGCGCCAGTTTCCATTCCATTGCCATTTTATAAACCGGCGACTGCTGTGCGGCTTCAATAACGCTCAGCGGAATACCGTCTTTAATCGCCTGCTCGATGACTTTCGGATCGTTCGGATCGAGGAACACCTCCAGCTGACGCTGGTAAAGATCTTTCTCGTTCTCGGTGCTGGCTGCACGTTCAATCGCGTCGGCATCGTACAGCAGCACGCCAAGATAACGGATACGACCGACACAGGTTTCTGAGCACACGGTCGGCTGACCCGCTTCAATACGCGGATAGCAGAAGATGCACTTCTCAGACTTACCGCTCTTCCAGTTGAAGTAGATTTTTTTGTACGGGCATCCGGTGATGCACATACGCCAGCCACGGCATTTATCCTGGTCGATCAGGACGATGCCATCTTCTTCACGCTTGTAAATCGCACCGCTCGGGCAGGTCGCCACACATGCCGGGTTCAGGCAGTGTTCGCACAGGCGCGGCAAATACATCATGAAGGTGTTTTCGAACTGGCTATACATCGCCTTCTGGATGTTGTCGAAGTTCTTGTCTTTCGCCAGTTTGTCAAACTCACCACCCAGGTCATCTTCCCAGTTCGGCCCTTTTTCGATTTTCGCCATCCGTTCCCCGGTAATCAGCGAACGCGGACGGGCAATCGGCTGCGATTTGCTGCCTTCCGGCGCGGTATGCAGGTTCTGATAGTCAAAATCGAACGGCTCGTAATAATCGTCGATCCCCGGCAGATGCGGGTTAGCGAAGATTTTACCCAGCAACATGGCACGGTTACCCATGCGCGGCTGCAGTTTGCCGTTGATTTTACGGATCCAGCCGCCTTTGTATTTTTCCTGGTTTTCCCAGTCAGTCGGGAAGCCCTGACCCGGCTTGGTTTCCACGTTGTTGAACCACGCGTATTCCACGCCTTCACGGCTGGTCCAGACGTTTTTACAGGTAACTGAACAGGTGTGGCAGCCGATGCACTTATCGAGATTCAGCACCATGCCGACTTGTGAACGAATTTTCATTTTACGCTCTCCTGTACCTGGTCATTGCCTTCGCCATCTAACCAGTCAATGTTCTTCATCTTACGCACTACAACAAACTCATCGCGGTTAGAACCTACGGTGCCGTAGTAGTTAAAGCCGTATGCCAGATGGGCATAGCCGCCGATCATATGCGTCGGTTTCGGAGTGATACGGGTGACCGAGTTATGGATACCACCACGCTGTTGGGTAATTTCCGAACCAGGCAGGTTAACGATACGTTCCTGCGCGTGGTACATCATGGTCATCCCTGCCGGAACACGCTGGCTGACAACCGCACGGGCAGTCAGAGCACCGTTGCTGTTGAATACTTCAATCCAGTCGTTATCGGCGATACCCAGATCTTTGGCATCGGCTTCACTCAACCAGACCACCGGACCACCGCGACCTAAAGTCAGCATCAGCAGGTTGTCGCTGTAGGTGGAGTGGATACCCCACTTCTGGTGCGGCGTCAGGAAGTTGAGCGCTTTTTCCTGGTTGCCGTTGGATTTCTGGCCTATCACTTCTTTCACCGAACGGGTGTCGATCGGCGGACGATAAACCAGCAGGCTTTCACCGAAATCACGCATCCACTGGTGATCCTGATACAGTTGCTGACGACCAGAGAGCGTACGCCATGGGATCAGCTCGTGAACGTTGGTGTAACCGGCGTTGTAAGAAACGTGTTCATCTTCCAGACCAGACCAGGTCGGGCTGGAGATAATTTTGCGCGGCTGTGCCTGAATATCGCGGAAGCGGATCTTCTCGTCTTCTTTATTCAGCGCCAGATGCGTATGGTCACGACCGGTAAATTCGCTCAGGGCAGCCCAGGCTTTCACGGCTACCTGACCGTTGGTTTCCGGTGCCAGTGTCAGGATCATCTCTGCCGCATCAATTGCGGTGTTCAGCATCGGCTGGCCTTTCGCCGGACCTTCCGCTTTGGTGTAGTTGAGCTTACGCAGCAGATCCATCTCGCTCTGGGTGTTCCAGGCAATCCCTTTACCGCCATTACCGATTTTCTCCATCAGCGGGCCGATAGAGGTAAAGCGTTCGTAAGTCGCCGGATAATCGCGCTCTACGACCATAATGTGTGGCGCGGTTTTACCTGGGATCAGGTCGCACTCGCCTTTTTTCCAGTCTTTCACATCCAGCGGCTGCGCCAGTTCAGCGGCAGAGTCATGCTGGATAGGCAGCGTGACGATGTCGGTTTCTTTACCCAGATGGCCGACGCACACTTCGGAGAATTTCTTCGCGATGGCTTTGTAGATTTCCCAGTCGCTTTTCGCTTCCCAGGCCGGATCGACCGCCGCAGACAGCGGGTGAATAAACGGATGCATATCCGAAGTATTCATGTCGTCTTTTTCGTACCAGGTCGCCGTCGGCAAAATGATGTCGGAATAGAGACAGGTGCTCGACAGACGGAAGTCCAGCGTAACCACCAGATCCAGCTTGCCTTCCAGACCATTGTCCTGCCAGTCCACTTCTTCCGGCTTCACGCCGCCCTGTTGCCCCAGATCTTTACCCTGGATACCGTGCTCCGTCCCCAGCAGGTACTTGAGCATAAACTCATGACCTTTACCGGAAGAACCGAGCAGGTTAGAACGCCAGATGAACAGGTTGCGCGGGTGGTTTTTACCGTTTTCTGGTTGTTCTGCCGCAAAACGGATGGAACCCTCTTTCAGGGATTTCACCGTATAGTCCACCGGATTCATCCCGGCTTTTTCCGCTTCGCCAGCGATAGTCAGCGGGTTAGTGCCTAACTGCGGTGCAGACGGCAGCCAGCCCATGCGTTCCGCACGGACGTTAAAGTCGATCAAGTGTCCGGTATAGCGGGATTTGTCCGCCATCGGTGACAGCAACTCTTCCGCCGTGACGGTTTCATAACGCCACTGGCTGGAGTGGTTATAGAAATAAGAAGTGCTGTTCATGTGACGCGCCGGACGCTGCCAGTCAAGGGCAAACGCCAGCGGCTGCCAGCCGGTTTGCGGACGCAGTTTTTCCTGACCTACATAGTGCGCCCAGCCGCCCCCGCTCTGACCGACACAGCCGCAGAAAATCAGCATGTTGATCAGACCACGATAGTTCATATCGAGGTGATACCAGTGGTTCAGCCCCGCACCGACGATAATCATCGAACGACCGTGCGTTTTATCAGCGTTATCGGCAAATTCACGGGCGATGCGAATAATCTGGCTGCGAGAAACGCCGGTAATCTGCTCGGCCCAGGCCGGGGTATAAGCTTTCACATCGTCATAGCTGGTTGCACAGTTAACGTCGTTCAGGCCACGTTCCAGACCGTAGTTTGCCAGCGTCAGATCATAAACGGTGGTCACCAGGGCGGTGCTGCCATCAGCCAGTTGCAGGCGTTTCACCGGCAGTTTGTGCAGCAGCACGTTTTCCAGTTCCACTTTGTTGAAGTGTTCCGTGCCGTCGCCACCAAAGTACGGGAAGCCTACCTCAGCGATCTCATCCTGGCTACCCAGCAGGCTCAGTTGCAGCTCGGTTTCTTCGCCAGTTTTGCCGTCGCGCTGCTCAAGATTCCATTTGCCCTTCTCGCCCCAGCGGAAGCCAATAGAACCGTTCGGCGCAACCATTTCGCCATTGGTATTAAAGGCGACAGTTTTCCATTCCGGATTGTTTTCCTGGCCCAGCGCATCAACCAGATCAGCAGCGCGCAGCATACGACCTGCAGCGTAGTAACCGTCGCGTTCTTCCAGCATCACCAGCATCGGCATGTCGGTGTAGCGACGCACATAGTCGGTGAAATACTGGCTTGGGTTGTCGAGGTGGAATTCACGCAGCATTACGTGGCCCATCGCCAGCGCCATTGCCGCATCGGTGCCCTGTTTCGGTGCCAGCCACAGATCGCACAGTTTGGCGATTTCAGCGTAGTCTGGTGTGACGGCAACAGTTTTGGTCCCTTTGTAACGCACTTCAGTAAAGAAGTGAGCATCCGGGGTACGCGTCTGCGGCACGTTTGACCCCCAGGCGATGATGTAGCTGGAGTTGTACCAGTCAGCAGATTCCGGTACGTCAGTTTGCTCGCCCCAGGTTTGCGGAGACGCAGGAGGCAAGTCGCAGTACCAGTCGTAGAAGCTTAAGCAAGTACCGCCAATCAGCGAGAGATAGCGTGCACCCGATGCGTAAGAAACCATCGACATTGCCGGAATTGGCGAGAAACCAGCAACACGGTCCGGGCCGTAGTTTTTGATGGTGTAAACGTTAGATGCGGCGATCAGTTCGTTCACCTCCTGCCAGGAAGAACGAACAAATCCACCGCGTCCACGCGCCTGCTTAAAGCTTTTCGCTTTATCGGCGTCTTCAATGATAGAAGCCCATGCCTCAACCGGATCGCTATGCAGCGCCTTCGCTTCACGCCACATTTTCATCAGGCGTTTGCGCATCATCGGGTATTTCAGGCGGTTGGCACTGTAAAGATACCAGGAGTAGCTGGCACCGCGCGGGCAGCCGCGAGGTTCATGGTTTGGCAGATCCGGACGGGTACGCGGATAGTCAGTCTGCTGGGTTTCCCAGGTGACCAGACCGTTTTTGACGTAGATTTTCCAGCTGCAGGAGCCGGTGCAGTTTACCCCGTGGGTAGAGCGGACGATTTTGTCATGCTGCCAACGCTGGCGATATCCATCCTCCCAGTCACGGTTGGTATTGAGAAGCTGGCCATGCCCATCGGCAAAGGTTTCACCCTTCTGTTTGAAGTAGCGAAACCGGTCCAGGAATTTACTCATCGGTTTTCTCCTGTGGGAGCCTGTCGGCCCTCTGATAAATCGACATTGCTAATGTTTAAGGGCAAGGTAACGCTCTGAAACAGCGTGGGAATTGATAACGATCAAGAGTGATGGGGATGAAAAATAAAGTAAATTCCTAAGATACCCCTTTAGGATAATTAACAGCCACCACATAACAGACTGTAAATTAAGACGTTTTATACCTGTAGTTATTTAAACTATTAAGATTTTTATGCAGATGGGTATTAAGGAGTATTCCCCATGGGTAACATATTAATGGCTCTTAATGAAATCCGGCGAAATAAACCATATAACATTAGTATGTTGTAACTAAATGACGCATAAAAAAAGCGCGACATCATGCCGCGCAAAGGATAATCAAATATTTTACTCTATATAATTCGGTTTACAGGAAGGCGGCAAGTGAATGAATCCCAGGAGCTTACTAAAGTAAGTGACTGGGGTGAATGAACGCAGCCGCAGCACATGTAACCCGAAGTATGACGAGTAACGGTTTATTTTTTAGAATGCCGACCATATACCGCCCAGGTAATCACTACGCAGGCGATATAGAAAATCAAAAATACCTTCATTGCGCCGACTGGCGAACCCGTTAATGCCAGCGAGCTACCAAACGCTTTCGGGATAAAGAAGCCACCAATCGCGCCAATCGCAGAGATGAAACCCAGCGCCGCCGCCGTGTCGGTTGCCGCTTCACGCATCGCACGTTCGTCAGAACCCCCTTCTGCTTTCACGCGATCCATTGTCAGTTTACGGAAGATCACTGAAATCATCTGGAAAGTGGAACCACTACCCAGCCCAGCTGTCAGGAACAGCGCCAGGAAGACCGCGAAGAACGCCATGAAGCTTCCGCCCTGCCCGTCAGTCGGTAAGGTCAGGAACAGCAGGCCGCTGAAAATCGCCATCAGAATAAAGTTCACCAGCGTGACACGAGTTCCGCCCAGACGGTCAGATAATGCACCACCTGCAGAACGCGCCAGCGCACCAATAAACGGCCCGAAGAAAGCGTATTGCAGAATCTGAACATCCGGGAACTGCGTTTTTGACAGCATTGCAAAGCCCGCGGAGAAGCCGATGAAGGAGCCGAAGGTTGCCAGATACAGCAGGCTCATAATCCACAGATGACCCCGTTTGAGTACCGGCAACTGCTCCTTGATGGAGGCTTTCGAGGTAGCAAGATCGTTCATGCCAAACCACGCCGCAATGGTGAAGATGGCAAGGAACGGCACCCATATCCAGGACGCATTCGCCAGATACAGCTCAGTCCCATCCGGCTGTTTGACGCCCTGGCTACCAAATACTGCGAAAATCGACAGTGATACCACCAGCGGAGCAACCAACTGCATGACGCTGACGCCCATGTTTCCCAGACCACCATTCAGACCCAGCGCGCCACCCTGCTTCTGTTTCGGAAAGAAGAAGCTGATGTTTGCCATACTGGATGCGAAGTTCGCGCCAGCAAAGCCGCATAGCAGAGAGATGATGATGAAGACGCTATAAGGCGTGGAGGTATCCTGCACGGCAAAACCCAGCCAGACGCAAGGAATAATCAGAATACCGGTGCTGAACGCCGTCCAGCGACGACCACCGAAGATAGGAACCATAAAGGAGTATGGAACACGTAATAACGCGCCAGAAACCGAAGGCAGCGCAGTCAACATAAATAGCTGATCGGTCGTAAAATTAAAGCCGACTTTCGGTAGGTTCACCGCAACAGCGCTGAACAACATCCATACGCAAAACGCCAGCAGCAGACAGGGAACGGAAATCCACAGGTTGCGGCTGGCAATACGTTGACCGCGTTGTTGCCAGAACGCAGGATCTTCCGGTCGCCAATCTGTAATGACAGCTCCAGTAGCCCTTTCGGGGGCGGATGAGTGACTCATAGACACCTCTGATACTCGTTTCGATGTCTGCCACCTTAGTGTCTGTAGCTAAAGGCAATTTGATGTAAATCAAACGATAAGATAACTTTATCTATCATTGATATTTATCATTACCCATAGTGAGTACAGTGACTTCATAAAAATTATGAGATTTTTCACGGTGCTGTAAAATCCCTACCCTTACCGATGTAAAGCGACTAACCACACGGCAAATAAGGAGTAACTCTTTCCGGGTATGGGTATACTTCAGCCAATAGCCGAGAATACTGCCATTCCAGAATGTATCGTCACATTCATTAAGGTTATTGCTCATTTAAAGCCTGAAGGAAGAGGTTTACATGCTTAAACGTTGTCTCTCTCCGCTCACCCTGGTTAATCAGGTTGCGCTTATTGTGTTGCTTTCTACTGCTATTGGACTGGCAGGGATGGCGGTTTCTGGCTGGCTGGTGCAAGGCGTTCAGGGCAGCGCCCATGCGATCAACAAAGCGGGATCGCTGCGCATGCAAAGTTACCGTCTGTTGGCGGCAGTGCCATTAAGCGAGAAAGACAAGCCCTTAATTAAAGAGATGGAACAAACGGCATTTAGCGCCGAGTTGACTCGAGCAGCAGAACGAGACGGACAACTGGCGCAATTACAGGGTTTACAAGATTACTGGCGTAATGAACTGATCCCTGCGCTGATGCGTGCACAAAACCGAGAAACGGTGTCAGCGGATGTCAGCCAGTTTGTTGCCGGGCTTGATCAACTGGTATCTGGTTTTGACCGCACCACGGAAATGCGCATCGAGACAGTGGTACTGGTCCATCGGGTAATGGCGGTATTTATGGCACTTTTACTGGTGTTCACTATTATCTGGTTGCGGGCGCGACTGCTACAACCGTGGCGGCAACTGCTGGCAATGGCGAGTGCCGTCAGTCATCGCGATTTTACCCAACGCGCAAACATCAGCGGGCGCAACGAAATGGCGATGCTTGGAACTGCGTTGAACAATATGTCTGCAGAACTGGCCGAAAGTTATGCCGTACTTGAGCAGCGGGTTCAGGAGAAAACCGCCGGGCTGGAGCATAAAAATCAGATCCTCTCTTTTTTATGGCAGGCTAACCGCCGTTTGCATTCCCGCGCCCCGCTGTGTGAACGCCTGTCACCTGTACTCAACGGCTTACAGAATTTAACCCTGCTACGTGATATCGAATTGCGGGTGTATGACACTGATGATGAAGAGAATCATCAGGAGTTTACCTGCCAGCCAGATATGACTTGTGATGATAAAGGCTGCCAGCTCTGCCCGCGCGGCGTATTACCCGTTGGTGATCGCGGCACGACCCTGAAGTGGCGGCTGGCTGACTCTCATACGCAGTACGGTATTTTGCTGGCGACCCTGCCGCAGGGGCGTCATCTTAGCCATGATCAACAACAACTGGTGGATACCCTGGTTGAACAACTCACCGCCACGCTGGCGCTGGATCGCCATCAGGAACGTCAGCAACAGTTGATCGTGATGGAAGAGCGTGCCACCATTGCGCGCGAACTGCATGATTCTATTGCCCAATCTCTCTCTTGCATGAAGATGCAGGTGAGTTGTTTACAGATGCAGGGCGATGCGCTGCCAGAAAGCAGCCGCGAACTGTTAAGTCAGATCCGTAACGAACTGAATGCATCCTGGGCGCAGTTGCGTGAATTGCTCACCACATTCCGCTTGCAGCTCACCGAGCCTGGATTACGTCCGGCGCTGGAGGCGAGTTGCGAAGAGTACAGCGCCAAATTTGGCTTCCCGGTGAAGCTGGATTATCAATTGCCGCCTCGCCTGGTGCCTTCGCATCAGGCAATCCACTTGTTGCAAATTGCCCGTGAGGCATTAAGTAACGCCCTCAAACATTCGCAAGCGAGTGAAGTCGTGGTGACGGTGGCGCAAAACGATAATCAGGTCAAACTGACCGTCCAGGATAACGGCTGCGGCGTGCCTGAAAATGCCATCCGCAGCAATCACTACGGCATGATAATAATGCGCGATCGTGCGCAAAGTTTACGAGGCGATTGCCGCGTCCGCCGTCGTGAATCAGGTGGCACCGAAGTGGTGGTCACCTTTATTCCCGAAAAAACTTTCACAGACGTCCAAGGAGATACCCATGAGTAATCAGGAACCGGCTACTATCCTGCTGATTGACGATCACCCGATGCTGCGAACTGGCGTAAAACAGCTTATCAGTATGGCACCAGATATCACCGTGGTTGGCGAAGCGAGTAATGGCGAACAGGGTATTGAACTGGCGGAGTCTCTTGATCCCGATCTGATCCTGTTAGATCTCAATATGCCCGGCATGAACGGTCTGGAAACGCTGGATAAACTGCGCGAAAAGTCCCTCTCAGGGCGCATTGTGGTATTCAGCGTCTCTAACCATGAAGAAGATGTGGTCACCGCACTGAAACGCGGCGCGGATGGCTATCTGTTAAAAGATATGGAACCGGAAGATCTGCTGAAAGCATTGCATCAGGCAGCTGCTGGCGAAATGGTATTAAGCGAAGCATTAACGCCTGTTCTGGCCGCCAGCTTGCGCGCTAACCGTGCCACTACTGAGCGCGATGTTAACCAGTTAACCCCACGCGAGCGCGATATTCTCAAGCTGATTGCCCAGGGTTTGCCGAACAAGATGATTGCCCGCCGCCTGGATATCACCGAAAGCACAGTAAAAGTGCACGTCAAGCACATGCTGAAGAAAATGAAGCTCAAGTCTCGCGTGGAAGCAGCGGTATGGGTGCATCAGGAGCGCATTTTCTGATTACGGTTCCCAGCGCAGTTCGTCGTTTGACAATGCATCGAACGGTTCGACAAGCGTTAGCGTGATCTCATTGGAGGAGACACGCTGCCCCTGGTTATCTTCCACCACCACAGACAATCGCCAGTGATTGCTTGCCCCTTCCCCGTTCTGCCAGTCAGGCATGATCAGCGTCCAGCCCTCCGCGCTGTTGGCTTGTGCGCCCGGCGTCAAACTTAATATCTGCGTATCGCCCTGCCAAATCAGTTGCCGAATACCGTAACGACTGCGGATTTGTAATTTCAGCGGCACTGTTTCGCCAGGTTTTAGATCCCACGGCGGTGTCGCCAGAAACACCGTTAACGTTTTTCGCTGTCGGTACTCAAGAGTCGGTAGATTATTTCGCTGCGGATTGTCATAGCGACTACCACGTAACGACTGACTTTCGGCAACCTCGCCCGCAGAAAGTTGTTTTTTGAGCGGTACACCAAAGCGGTAATTAAGATTCAGCCCGAGGTTATTTTGATTTTCGCCACTTTCACCCTGTTTATGCTGGGCCGTCACAGTGACTAATGGCACAGGGGTGTAATTTAATCCCAGACTCAACGCGACGGGATTGTGATAACCCGTACCAGAGTTAAACAAATCAACACGATCACCAAAATACTGTTCTAGGCTGACACTGGTATTGAGGTGTTGATAGAACGGCATGCGCATCCGAGCTGTCAGGTCGTACCCGCGCGCCATCCGTTGTTCCTGCGTGGCTGTCTGTTCATGCCATGCAGCAAACGGCTGATAAAAGTTTGCCGATAATCGCAAATATTCGCCCCACGCTTCGGCACCAAAGCCCGCTCGCTGAAGATTTTCGTCCAGCAAGTTGTCATAAAAAGTGTTATAACCCACCAGCCAGTTGCCGCGCGCCCAGCGTTGCCCAACGCCCACATTGCTCACCAACCCATTATCCTGCTGAGTAAGACCAAGCTGGCTCCAGGTGAGATAACGATCATTATCTTGTAACGGCACAAACCAGCTTCCACGACTGCCGGTGAAATGTCCTTCGTTATCCACTTTGACGTCAACACTGGCATTTCCCCACGGTGATAGCCAGGACTCTACGTGCTGATTAACCTGTTGACTAAGCGCGTCGCGGACTTTTCCCAATGCGAAAGCTTTTGCCTGCTCGCCAGTATCCAGCCCGTTATCATTCATACTGGTTTCGCCGAAATCTTTCACAATTTCAGCAAAGTGTTTTTCCCCATCATGATTTTCGGGAGCCATGCCTAAATCCGGCAGACCATCATTGTTATTATCAAAGGGATTTGCCGCTTTTTGCTCGAAGGTAGATTGTGCGTTAGCTGTACCGCCTGCTACAAGCAAGAGTAAATAAAACGGGATAATGCGAGGAACGAAACGGCTCAAAACGTCGGTAACTTCCGGTAATAATGAAAAACCATAGCCTTAAAGAATAACGATTACTGGCAACTTTTGTCGTATTTTCTCGCGCTTTCAGGAAAATCCTTAAAAATGTGACCGATTGGTCAGACGCTGCAGAAGCAGTAAGATAGAAGATGAGTGTCTAATTCCCTGAATACAGGAGTAAATAATGCAAAAAATCGTGATCGTTGCCAATGGCGCACCTTACGGGAGCGAATCCTTGTTTAACAGCTTGCGGCTGGCCATTGCGTTACGAGAGCAGGAGAGCAATCTGGATCTGCGTCTGTTCCTCATGTCTGATGCGGTCACAGCCGGGTTGCGCGGGCAAAAACCAGGGGAAGGCTACAACATTCAGCAAATGCTGGAGATCCTTACCGCTCAGAATGTACCGGTGAAATTGTGCAAAACCTGTACCGACGGGCGCGGGATTAGTACACTTCCTCTGATTGATGGGGTGGAAATCGGTACTCTTGTGGAACTGGCGCAATGGACGCTGTCAGCCGATAAAGTGCTCACATTTTAATGTTTGAGGGGGCGTCTGACGCCCCACTATGCGGGAAGTTTACTCAGGCGAATCCCGGACGTAACACACCATCCGGAAAATTCTCCGCCAGCAGTTTTTTTACCGATACCAGCAAATCATTCAGCCCATCGTCCTGCATTCCCAGTTTGATAAGCTCCTGTTCCAGTGAAAACAGGTATTGTGCGTTGGTTCCCAGCGGACCGCTCGCCGCCGCAATCAACGGCGCGATGACCTGAGCGCGAGTATCAGATTCATATTCTGGATGTCGCGGGTCCATAATAAACACAATGGCGTTTACTGTGCGTCCATCATCAAGATCAAGCTGACACCAGGTTGGCAGATAACAGCCGGTAATCATCTCTCGCTTCCACAACAGGGTTAGTTCCTGCTCCAGCGTCTCTTCTGGCAGTCGATAGGCGACGCCTGTGGTGCGTCCGCCCTCTTTCAGTGCAAGCATCCGTCCCGGCTGGTGCGCAGTCCCGCGCCCGGCGGTCAGGCGCAGGCAAAATGCGCGATGCCATCCAACCAGTGTACCGGTGCACGATTCGGTAAACTCCAGTGCCGGATTCCACATCAACGATCCATAGCCGAAGATCCACACCGGTCCCTCATCAGGTCGACAAGCCAGCGTCGCCGCCAGCGAAGCCGCCCGTTGTTCTGCTGACCATAAGAGTGATTCTTCAATGGCACCAAATGCCGTTTTACAATCGGCATTCATCAAGAAATCACGCGTTATCACCTTACACCTCCGCCACTGCATACTTCCCTGCGACAACTTTTTGGTGTCTTCCGGACATTTTTACTGCTCATTTTGAAACCACTAACGGGACAATATGCAATCCACGGACCACTTGCAAGGCAACACCGCACGAATAGCTTTAACTAAGCGACCGGTTTTACGATTTTTTATGCCATTTATCATCATCCCCTTTGGCATATTCATGCTTCACAGCAGCCCAGGCCACTTTATGCGCGGTTTCTTCGCGACTGGCGTCATCACGCCGATCTTCTTTATCTTTATATTGATCCCATGCGCTGTTGAACGCTTCTTTATAGATATCCTGGGCATGAGACGGTAGAACGTGCTTTACGCTTTCCGGCAGATCGCTTTTCGTTTTATACGGCATCGTTGACTCCTTTTACAAAGTTGAACATTAAGTGTGGTCAACAATATCTACTCTTGCCAAAACATAAGAATTTTCAGGTCAGACTCTTCTTAAGAAACGCTAAAACAAACATTGTCTAAACGTAATACTTATTTTTATGCCCCAATGAGTAAAAAATCGACAGCGGGGTAAAAATTCGTAAAATGTTACCGATATCCAGACACTTTCTGTTATTTTTCCTACCTATTTTTTACATTTTCGATAAATTCATCTGCAAAGGGATAACCATAATGTCAAATGCTCAAGAGGCGGTAAAAACCCGCCACAAGGAGACTTCGCTTATTTTCCCGGTTCTGGCGCTGGTAGTGCTGTTCCTGTGGGGAAGCAGCCAGACACTACCAGTGGTCATTGCCATCAATCTTCTTGCGCTTATTGGTATTTTAAGTAGCGCCTTTAGTGTTGTCCGTCATGCGGACGTATTAGCCCATCGCCTGGGAGAACCTTACGGTTCGCTTATTCTTAGCCTTTCAGTGGTTATTCTTGAAGTCAGTTTGATTTCAGCTTTAATGGCAACCGGCGACGCCGCGCCAACGCTAATGCGTGATACGCTCTATTCAATCATTATGATTGTTACCGGTGGGCTGGTTGGCTTTTCATTATTGTTGGGCGGTCGTAAGTTTGCCACCCAATATATGAATCTGTTTGGTATCAAGCAGTATTTAATTGCGCTGTTCCCCCTGGCGATAATCGTACTGGTATTTCCAATGGCTCTGCCTGCGGCGAATTTTTCAACCGGTCAGGCGTTACTGGTAGCATTAATTTCTGCGGCAATGTATGGCGTATTTTTGCTGATCCAGACCAAAACGCATCAAAGTTTGTTTGTCTACGAGCACGAAGATGACAGTGATGATGACGACCCGCATCACGGTAAACCGTCTGCCCATAGCAGCCTGTGGCATGCTATCTGGTTGATTATCCATCTGATTGCCGTTATTGCGGTGACCAAAATGAACGCCAGCTCGCTGGAGACATTGCTCGACAGCATGAATGCCCCTGTCGCCTTTACTGGCTTCCTGGTGGCACTGTTGATTCTGTCGCCGGAAGGTTTAGGTGCATTAAAAGCAGTGTTGAACAACCAGGTTCAGCGCGCGATGAATCTGTTCTTTGGTTCAGTGTTAGCAACCATTTCGCTTACCGTACCTGTCGTCACGCTAATTGCCTTTATGACGGGTAACGAATTGCAGTTTGCACTTGGTGCGCCAGAAATGGTGGTGATGGTGGCCTCTTTAGTGCTGTGCCATATCTCCTTCTCCACCGGACGTACTAACGTGCTCAATGGCGCAGCGCATCTGGCACTGTTTGCCGCCTATTTGATGACGATATTTGCCTGACAGTTATATCTCCTCCGATGACGGTAATCGGGGGAGATAATATAAATTCCTGCTTATTGTATTTCTTCATACTACCTGGACAGGTCGTTAATCAGAATTGCGAGCCTGTACCACACCCTGCACGAAACCACTGCAACAGCTGTTGAAAAGCCGGAATGTACTCTTCATTGCAAACATTTCAGGGATGAAGTGAAGATGAATTGCGACGTAGTATCCACACCAAGCCGGCGTTATCCGGTGAGGCGCAATGTTGCGGGGCTTTATCCCTGGTGGCATTGGTTGCTGGAAAGAGAAAACCCCCGCACGTTGAGAGGTAAAACCTGACAACAAAACGGGGGCTAATCTTGAAACCAGACACTTCAAGAATAGCCGCAAAATGTTGTCATTACAACAAGGCGGCTATATGACGCTCGCGCAGTTTGCCATGATTTTCTGGCACGACCTGGCAGCACCGATCCTGGCGGGAATTATTACCGCAGCGATTGTCAGCTGGTGGCGTAACCGGAAGTAAGGTGAAAACGGGCGTCAGGCTGCCGTGATGGCAATATGCGCCCGAAACCGGCCGCAGGGGTAACAGCCTGCGGCCATTTTTGTCTTTATCTCTTCCACAAGTAAATATTGGCAACCCGAGCTGGAAGCATCATCCAGAGCACTCATGAAACGACTGCAACAGCTGTTGAAAAGCCGGAATGTACTCTTTATTGCAAACATTTCAGGGATGAAGTGAAGATGAATTGAGACGTAGTATCCACACCAAGCCGGAATTATCCGGTGAGGCGCAATGTTGCGGGGGCTTTATCCCTGGTGGCATTGGTTGCTGGAAAGAGAAAACCCCCGCACGTTGAGAGGTAAAACCTGACAACAGAACGGGGGCTAATCTTGAAACCAGACACTTCAAGAATAGCCGCAAAATGTTGTCATTACAACAAGGCGGCTATATGACGCTCGCGCAGTTTGCCATGACTTTCTGGCACGACCTGGCGGCACCGATCCTGGCGGGAATTATTACCGCAGCGATTGTCGGCTGGTGGCGTAACCGGAAGTAAGGTGAAAACGGGCGTCAGGCTGCCGTGATGGCAATATGCGCCCGAAACCGGCCGCAGGGGTAACAGCCTGCGGCCATTTTTGTCTTTATCACTTCCACAAGTAAATATTGGCAACCCGAGCTGGAAGCCTCATCCAGAGCACTCATGAAATGACTGTAACAGCTGTTGAAAAACCGGAATGCACTCTTCATTGCAAACATTTCAGGGATGAAGTGAAGATGAATTGAGTCGTAGTATCCACACCAAGCCGGCGTTATCCGGTGAGGCGCAATGTTGCGGGGGCTTTATCCCTGGTGGCATTGGTTGCTGGAAAGAGAAAACCCCCGCACGTTGAGAGGTACAACCTGACAACAGAACGGGGGCTAATCTTGAACCAGAACAATTCAAGAATAGCCGCAAAATGTTGTCATTACAACAAGGCGGCTATATGACGCTCGCGCAGTTTGCCATGATTTTCTGGCACGACCTGGCAGCACCGATCCTGGCGGGAATTATTACCGCAGCGATTGTCAGCTGGTGGCGTAACCGGAAGTAAGGTGAAAACGGGCGTCAGGCTGCCGTGATGGCAATATGCGCCCGAAACCGGCCGCAGGGGTAACAGCCTGCGGCCTTTTTTGTATCCGGCACCCATGAAAAAAGTCTTAACGCAGAACGCTAATACTTTATTTTTCAAGCAAAAAAGATTACTTGCTGGTATCCAGTTCTTCGAAACCTTTCACCAGATCATCAATCGCTTTCATCTGCTTGAGGAACGGTTCCAGTTTAGCCAGCGGCAGCGCGGATGGACCATCACATTTCGCATGTTCCGGATCCGGATGCGCTTCAATAAACAGCCCCGCCAGACCTACCGCCATACCGGCTCGTGCCAGCTCAGCCACCTGAGCACGACGACCACCGGAAGCTGCGCCAAACGGATCGCGGCATTGCAGTGCGTGGGTCACGTCGAAAATCACCGGCGAGTTACCAGACACTTTCTTCATAATGCTGAAGCCCAGCATATCGACAACCAGGTTGTCATAGCCGAAGTTAGCACCGCGATCGCAAAGAATCACTTTTTCGTTGCCGCCTTCTTTGAATTTATCAACGATATTACCCATCTGTCCCGGGCTGACAAACTGTGGTTTCTTGACGTTAATTACCGCACCGGTTTTCGCCATGGCTTCAACCAGGTCAGTCTGGCGAGCAAGAAACGCCGGCAACTGAATCACATCCACGACATCAGCAACGGGCTGTGCCTGACTTGGTTCGTGAACGTCGGTGATAATTTTCACGCCAAAAGTCTGCTTCAACTCCTGGAAGATTTTCATCCCTTCTTCCAGGCCCGGTCCACGATAAGAGTGGATGGAGGAGCGGTTGGCTTTGTCAAAAGAGGCTTTGAACACGTAAGGGATACCCAGTTTCTGGGTCACAGTTACGTAGTGCTCGCAAATGCGCATCGCCAGATCGCGAGATTCCAACACGTTCATACCGCCAAACAGTACGAACGGCAGGTCATTTGCTACGTTGATGTCGCCAATGCTAACCACTTTTTGTTTCATAGGATCGCCTTAATCTTGAGTAAAATGTCGATTAATTAATGCAGCACAATATGTTTATGCGCGATGTTATTTATTTGCGCACGGATCATTTCGCTGATCGGGTCTTCCGGACACTGTTCAACGAAATAACTTAAATCGTTCAACGCAACGTGTTCGCAATCCAGTTGCGCATAAATCAACCCGCGATCGCGAATTTCATAGGGATCTTCAGGGTTGAATTGTAATAAAGCTTCGCTGGTGCGTAACGCCAGCTCCATCTGATTTTCTTCCATCAACGAGGCTTTGAGTGTATCCAGCAATTTGCGGATTACCTCAATGTTATCAGCTTCATCAAGGTCTTCATAAAACAGTTCCGCCGACGGGCTGATATTTCCCTTTAACCATACGTCCAGCATATGTTCGCTTAACGATTCACCGTTAAAAGGATTAATCAGCCAAATTTCGCCATCCGGACATTCAATGCGCAATATCAGCTGCGTAGGGAAAATCACCGGCAGCAGCGGCAAATCGAGACGATTCGCGACCCATAATAAAACCGCACCTAATGATACCGCACTGCCCTGTCGATTCTTTAACACCTGGTCCAGCCATAATGCATCGGAAAGACGATAAACACCGCGTGAGGCTTTAAATCCCCAGTCGCCGTAAAACAGCGCGATCAGTTTTTCCAACTGCTCTTCTAAAGGCAGAAGCTGGCTGATTTCTTCCTTCGCCAGACTAACGAGACGCTCCAGTTCGTCGTAAACATCTTGCGAGGGAAAATCGCGGCGGATTGCTTCGCAAGCCAGGATCATGCCTTCGCACAATGGCGCTTTATTAAATTCGAAATCAGCTAACGATCTCATGACTTACCCCAGTAACGGTACTTTTGTGGTGGCGAGTTTAATGATGATGTACAGCACCACCAACGCCAGCGGGAAGGCAATAATGCGCGCCTGCTGACTGTGCATACGACGATAATCGAGTGCAATAAAACCCAAAACGATATAAATGATAACTCCAAACAGCTTTTCAGTCAGCCACTGTGCCTGCCCGGAAAATGGCAGGATGTGCGCTTTAGCCATCAACGCAATGCCGCTTAACAGTAACAGCGTATCGACAACCGGCGGCACAATGCGCGTCCAGCGAGCAAATGCCTGTGGATGCTTCTGATAACGTAGCCAGAAACGTAAGGTTAATAGCCCAACAGAAAGCGCGATACTAATAAGATGAACACTAAGCAGTGTAGAAAAACTTGTCATTGATAATAGCGGCCGAGCGTTACGCGCTCGTTATCACCATAGTCACGGCAGGTTTCGACGTCATGATACCCCGCGAGGATAAATGCTTGTCGCACCGCTTCGCCCTGCTGCCAGCCATGTTCCAGAAGCAGAAAGCCGCCGGATACCAGCGCGTTACGCGACTGTTCGATGATATGCACGATGTCTGCCATTCCACTGTCTGCCGCAACCAGCGCAGTGAGCGGCTCAAAGCGGACATCGCCTTGTTGAAGATGAGGGTCCTGCTCGTCAATATACGGCGGATTGCTGACAATCATCGCAAACTGCTGCCCGGCTAGCGCGCTAAACCAGTCGCTTTGCAGAATGTGGATATTTTTGATCGCCAGATGCTGGGCATTACGTTGTGCCAGGGAGACAGCATCAGGCATACGATCTACAGCGATAATTTCGCAGTCCGGGCGCTCGCTAGCCAGCGCAAGCGCAATCGCCCCGGTACCCGTCCCGAGATCGAGAATACGGCAAGGTTGTTCAGGCAACCGCGCCAGTGCCTGCTCCACCAGACACTCCGTATCCGGGCGCGGAATTAAGGTCGCTGGCGAAACAAATAACGGCAACGACCAGAATTCTCGCACCCCGGTTAAATGAGCAATGGGTTCACCATCGCGACGACGTGTCAGTAGCGCATCAAGTTGCTGACATTGTTCGTCAGTCAGCTGCGTTTCACCAAAGGCGAGAATAAAAGTACGCCCTCTGCCGGTAACATGCTCCAGCAGGATTTCAGCATCACGACGCGGGCTTTCGCTCGCCTGAAGTTGGCTTATTGCTTCACGTAACCAGTGTTGATATTCCATTATTCCTGCTCGGACAACGCCGCCAGTTGGTCGGCCTGATGTTCCTGGATAATCGGTTCAATCAGCATATCCAGCTTACCTTCCATCACTTCATCCAGGCGGTAGAGCGTCAGGTTGATGCGGTGATCGGTAACGCGCCCCTGCGGGAAGTTGTAAGTACGGTTACGGTCGCTGCGATCGCCACTCCCCAGCAGGTTACGACGGGTAGACGCTTCGGCCTGTTGGCGTTTTGCCATTTCAGCAGCGTGGATGCGAGCACCGAGAACAGAAAGTGCTTTAGCTTTGTTTTTATGTTGTGAACGTTCGTCCTGACATTCAACAACAATCCCGGTCGGCAAGTGAGTAATACGAATTGCCGAATCGGTGGTGTTAACGTGCTGACCACCCGCCCCTGACGAGCGGAAAGTATCAATGCGTAAATCTGCTGGGTTGATGTCCGGCAGTTCTGCGTCAGGCAGTTCTGGCATTACCGCAACGGTACAAGCAGAAGTATGAATACGACCCTGCGATTCCGTAGCAGGAACACGTTGCACGCGATGACCGCCGGATTCAAATTTCAGACGACCATACACACCATCACCGCTAATTTTGGCGATGATCTCTTTATAACCACCATGTTCACCCTCGCTGGCGCTCATGATTTCTACCCGCCAGCGGCGGGCTTCGGCATAACGGCTGTACATACGGAACAGATCGCCCGCGAACAGCGCCGCTTCGTCGCCGCCGGTTCCGGCTCGGACTTCGAGGAAGGCGTTACGTTCGTCATCAGGATCTTTTGGCAGTAACAGAACCTGTAATTGCTGTTCCAGTTGCTCGCTTTTTTCTTTAGCTTCGCGCAGTTCATCCTGCGCCATCTCACGCATTTCAGGATCATCGAGCATCATCTGTGCGGTTTCGATATCTTCCTGAACCTGTTGCCAGTCGGTAAAACAGCGCGAAACATCACTTAACTGCGCATATTCGCGTGATAATGCGCGAAAACGTTCCTGGTCGGCGATAGTTTGCGCGTCACCCAGCAACGCCTGAACTTCTTCATGGCGTTCATGCAGGGCTTCCAGTTTGGCAACGATAGAAGGCTTCATAGGCGTAAATGCACCCTGTAAAAAAAGAAAATGATGTACTGCTACTCCAGCCCGAGGCTGTCGCGCAGAATATTCAGGCGTTCGTTATCCCCGTCACGGGCGGCCTGTTGAAGTGATTTCGTTGGCGCATGGATCAAGCGGTTAGTCAGTTTCCATGCCAGATCCTGCATAATGGCTTGCGCGTCGCCGCCCTGCTCAAGGGCCGCTAACGCTTTGGCGGTTAACTCATCGCGAACTTGCTCTGCCTGGCTGCGATACTCGCGAATGGTTTCGCTGGCGCTTTGTGCTCGCAGCCACGCCATAAATTCGCTGGTTTCCTGAGCGACAATAGTTTCCGCCTCAACCGCTGCGGCTTTACGCTGCGCCAGGTTGTGCGAAATGATGCTTTGCAGATCATCAACGCTATAAAGATAAGCATTCGCCAGTTTGCCAACTTCCGGCTCAACATCGCGCGGAACGGCAATATCCACCAACAGCATTGGTTGGTTGCGACGGCTTTTTAATGCGCGCTCCACCATGCCTTTCCCGATAATCGGTAACGGGCTGGCGGTGGAACTGATGATGATATCGGCTTCGCGCAGACGTTCGTCGATATCACTCAGGGCAATCACTTCCGCGCCGACTTCATCTGCCAGAATTTGGGCACGTTCGCGAGTGCGGTTGGCGATAATCATCTTCTGTACTTTGTGTTCGCGCAGATGACGCGCCACCAGCTCGATAGTTTCGCCCGCGCCTACCAGCAACACTGTGACCGTAGAGAGCGATTCAAAGATCTGCCGCGCCAGCGTACAAGCCGCAAAAGCGACAGACACAGCGCTGGCACCGATATCTGTTTCAGTGCGAACGCGTTTCGCGACAGAGAAAGATTTCTGGAACATGCGTTCCAGTTCGCTGGCCTTCATATGACCTTTTTGCGAATCGGCAAACGCTTTTTTAACCTGACCGAGGATCTGCGGCTCCCCCAGAACCAGTGAATCCAGGCCGCTGGCAACACGCATTAAATGGCTAACCGCGTCGTTATCCTGATGCCAGTAGAGGCTTTTACGCAGATCTTCTTCATTAAGATTGTGATAATCGCAAAGCCAGCGGATTAACGCCTCTTGCAGGTTGTCCTGCTCTTCAACGCTAAGATAAAGTTCCGTGCGGTTGCACGTCGACAGCACCACGCCGCCCTGCACCATCGGCTGCGCAAGCAGGCTGTCAAGCGCCTGATCGAGCTTATCCGGCGAAAACGATACACGTTCTCGCAGCGATACAGGTGCCGTTTTATGGTTGATACCGAGTGCTAAAAGGGTCATGTCTGCGGGAAATAATACCAACGTTGATAGGGTTAGTCTGCTTGCATCATACAGGATGCGTAAGATCAATAAAAGAGAGCGCCCCCTTTTGGAGTAATTGCCGAAAGCCGTTAGATTCTGGCAATTAAGACAACTTGAACATAGACGATAGCGGACGGTAACGCTAGCATTAAGGGTTATAACTGCAACGTATCTCAAGGACTTGTCATCACTATGCCCCTGCCCGATTTTCGTCTTATCCGCCTGCTACCGCTGGCTGCTCTTGTGCTCACTGCCTGTTCCGTTACCACGCCCAAAGGTCCTGGCAAAAGCCCGGATTCGCCACAATGGCGTCAGCATCAGCAAGACGTGCGCAATCTTAATCAGTATCAGACTCGCGGCGCGTTCGCTTATATTTCTGACCAACAAAAAGTGTACGCCCGCTTTTTCTGGCAGCAAACCGGCCAGGATCGCTACCGTCTGCTGCTCACTAACCCATTGGGCAGCACGGAACTGGAGCTGAATGCTCAACCGGGTAACGTGCAGTTAGTCGACAATAAAGGTCAGCGTTATACCGCCGATGACGCCGAAGAGATGATTGGCAAATTGACCGGAATGCCAATTCCGCTCAACAGCTTGCGCCAGTGGATTTTAGGTTTACCGGGTGATGCAACCGACTACAAACTGGACGACCAGTACCGCCTGAGCGAAATTACCTACAGCCAGAATGGCAAAAACTGGAAGGTTGTTTATGGTGGTTATGACACCAAAACGCAACCTGCGATGCCAGCCAATATGGAACTCACCGACGGTGGTCAACGCATCAAGTTAAAAATGGATAACTGGATAGTGAAATAATGCGGACACAGTGGCCCTCTCCGGCAAAACTTAATCTGTTTTTATACATTACCGGTCAGCGTGCGGATGGTTACCACACGCTGCAAACGCTGTTTCAGTTTCTTGATTACGGCGACACCATCAGCATTGAGCTTCGTGACGATGGGGATATTCGTCTGTTAACGCCCGTTGAAGGCGTGGAACATGAAGATAACCTGATCGTTCGCGCAGCGCGATTGTTGATGAAAACTGCGGCAGACAGCGGGCGTCTTCCGACGGGAAGCGGTGCGAATATCAGCATTGACAAGCGTTTGCCGATGGGCGGCGGTCTCGGCGGTGGTTCATCCAATGCCGCGACGGTCCTGGTGGCATTAAATCATCTCTGGCAATGCGGGCTAAGCATGGATGAGCTGGCGGAAATGGGGCTGACGCTGGGCGCAGATGTTCCTGTCTTTGTTCGGGGGCATGCCGCGTTTGCCGAAGGCGTTGGTGAAATACTAACGCCGGTGGATCCGCCAGAGAAGTGGTATCTGGTGGCGCACCCTGGTGTAAGTATTCCGACTCCGGTGATTTTTAAAGATCCTGAACTCCCGCGCAATACGCCAAAAAGGTCAATAGAAACGTTGCTAAAATGTGAATTCAGCAATGATTGCGAGGTTATCGCAAGAAAACGTTTTCGCGAGGTTGATGCGGTGCTTTCCTGGCTGTTAGAATACGCCCCGTCGCGCCTGACTGGGACAGGGGCCTGTGTCTTTGCTGAATTTGATACAGAGTCTGAAGCCCGCCAGGTGCTAGAGCAAGCCCCGGAATGGCTCAATGGCTTTGTGGCGAAAGGCGCTAATCTTTCCCCATTGCACAGAGCCATGCTTTAAGCCGGGCAAGCTGAGTTTCGGTGACAACGTCACCTTGTTCCAGACGTTGCATCGCGCTCTTTAATACACCGCCTGGAAAGGATCATGCCTGGCCCGCACAGTTTTCGGCAGATTCTTTCCACCAATGGACGCATGCCTGAGGTTCTTCTCGTGCCTGATATGAAGCTTTTTGCTGGTAACGCCACCCCGGAACTAGCACAACGTATTGCCAACCGCCTGTACACTTCACTCGGCGACGCCGCTGTAGGTCGCTTTAGCGATGGCGAAGTCAGCGTACAAATTAATGAAAATGTACGCGGTGGTGATATTTTCATCATCCAGTCCACTTGTGCCCCTACTAACGACAACCTGATGGAATTAGTCGTTATGGTTGATGCCCTGCGTCGTGCTTCCGCAGGTCGTATCACCGCTGTTATCCCCTACTTTGGCTATGCGCGCCAGGACCGTCGCGTCCGTTCCGCTCGTGTACCAATCACTGCGAAAGTGGTTGCAGACTTCCTCTCCAGCGTCGGTGTTGACCGTGTGCTGACAGTGGATCTGCACGCTGAACAGATTCAGGGTTTCTTCGACGTTCCGGTTGATAACGTATTTGGTAGCCCGATCCTGCTGGAAGACATGCTGCAGCTGAATCTGGATAACCCAATTGTGGTTTCTCCGGACATCGGCGGCGTTGTGCGTGCCCGCGCTATCGCTAAGCTGCTGAACGATACCGATATGGCAATCATCGACAAACGTCGTCCGCGTGCGAACGTTTCACAGGTGATGCATATCATCGGTGACGTTGCAGGTCGTGACTGCGTACTGGTCGATGATATGATCGACACTGGCGGTACGCTGTGTAAAGCTGCTGAAGCTCTGAAAGAACGTGGTGCTAAACGTGTATTTGCGTACGCGACTCACCCGATCTTCTCTGGCAACGCGGCGAACAACCTGCGTAACTCTGTAATTGATGAAGTCGTTGTCTGCGATACCATTCCGCTGAGCGATGAAATCAAATCACTGCCGAACGTGCGTACTCTGACCCTGTCAGGTATGCTGGCCGAAGCGATTCGTCGTATCAGCAACGAAGAATCGATCTCTGCCATGTTCGAACACTAATCGAACCCGGCTCAAAGACCCGCTGCGGCGGGTTTTTTTGTCTGTAATATCCATTTGTATGACCTATGCCTCCTTCACCTGCCATTTAGTTGACAGATGATGCGCTCACGGATGAAACATTATTGTGAACAAAATATTTTCCTCACATGTGATGCCTTTCCGCGCTCTGATCGACGCTTGCTGGAAAGAAAAATATACTGCCGCACGGTTTACCCGTGACCTGATTGCCGGGATAACCGTCGGGATTATTGCTATCCCGCTGGCGATGGCGTTGGCTATTGGTAGTGGTGTGGCACCCCAGTACGGTTTATATACCGCAGCTGTTGCGGGGATTGTCATTGCTCTGACGGGTGGGTCACGCTTTAGCGTTTCCGGTCCGACTGCGGCATTTGTGGTAATTCTCTATCCCGTGTCGCAACAGTTTGGACTGGCAGGACTGCTGGTTGCGACCTTGCTGTCGGGGATCTTTTTGATTCTGATGGGTCTGGCACGCTTTGGTCGCCTGATTGAGTATATTCCGGTTTCCGTCACCTTAGGTTTCACCTCGGGTATCGGGATCACCATCGGTACCATGCAGATTAAAGATTTTCTCGGTCTGCAAATGGCCCATGTCCCGGAACATTATCTACAAAAAGTCGGCGCATTATTTATGGCGCTGCCGACCATTAATGTGGGTGATGCTGCCATTGGCATTGTGACGCTAGGTATTCTTGTTTTTTGGCCGCGTCTGGGCATTCGTTTACCCGGTCACCTTCCGGCCTTGCTGGCTGGTTGCGCGGTGATGGGGATTGTTAACCTGCTCGGCGGACATGTTGCTACCATCGGTTCGCAATTCCACTACGTCCTGGCCGATGGTTCTCAGGGTAACGGTATTCCGCAACTGCTGCCGCAACTGGTGCTGCCGTGGGATCTGCCTAATTCAGAATTCACGCTAACCTGGGATTCTATTCGCACACTGCTGCCTGCGGCATTCTCAATGGCAATGCTCGGCGCAATCGAATCTCTGCTCTGCGCCGTGGTGCTGGATGGTATGACCGGGACGAAACACAAGGCGAACAGCGAACTGGTTGGACAGGGACTGGGGAATATTATCGCTCCGTTCTTTGGTGGTATTACCGCTACAGCTGCCATCGCGCGTTCTGCCGCTAACGTCCGTGCCGGGGCAACGTCCCCTATCTCGGCGGTGATCCACTCTATTCTGGTTATTCTTGCCCTGCTGGTACTGGCACCGCTGCTCTCCTGGCTGCCGCTTTCCGCCATGGCAGCCCTGCTGTTGATGGTGGCGTGGAACATGAGTGAAGCGCACAAAGTGGTCGACTTGCTGCGTCATGCGCCGAAAGATGACATCATCGTCATGCTGCTGTGCATGTCGCTGACCGTGTTGTTTGATATGGTTATTGCCATCAGCGTGGGGATCGTGCTGGCATCGCTGCTGTTTATGCGTCGTATCGCACGTATGACTCGCCTGGCACCGGTAGTCGTAGATGTTCCAGACGATGTCCTGGTTCTGCGCGTTATTGGCCCGCTGTTTTTTGCTGCTGCTGAAGGCTTATTCACGGACCTGGAGTCACGTCTTGAAGGCAAACGGATTGTGATTCTGAAGTGGGATGCCGTTCCGGTACTTGATGCTGGTGGTCTTGATGCGTTCCAGCGTTTTGTGAAGCGTCTGCCCGAGGGATGTGAACTGCGCGTGTGCAACGTGGAATTCCAGCCACTGCGCACTATGGCTCGCGCTGGCATTCAACCGATCCCGGGACGCCTGGCGTTCTTCCCGAATCGTCGCGCGGCGATGGCGGATTTATAAGTACGAGATTGACCAGTCAGCGCAAACTGACTGGTCAGCAAACTGCATTATTTGTTAGCTATGACGGCGATTATCGCTACGGCGGCAACGTTTGTCATAGTGGCGAACCCACCAGTAACGGTCGCACACCTGTTCATGCCCGCCAACACGGGCACCCGCCAGCCAGAGAATGGCACCGACGAAAATACTTAGCACTGCACCATGTGCGAAATACTGGGGCATATTAAACTGTGGTAACTGGTTGAGGATTGAATACCCCACGCCGACCACCATTACCACCAGACCCAACCCCATGAGCACGTTACCGAGTAACGAAGCGTTTTTGCGTTTCATATGTCACCTCCGGAACTTTCTGGGTTGTAACAGGGAATACCCCTCTTCCTTATGTGTAAAGTATAGACAACACCCAGTGGGTTATGTGCGGGCGTGATCACAATTACAACCCTTATTTCAACAAAACTTTACAAATAAACGCCTGAACACCTTGACTTTCTAATAGTCCGCTCAGGCAATTATTACGTTATCTGCATTTGATACGCAGTTTTTTGTCAAGCGGGGCCGCAACCAGTAAACTACGCGCCAGTTATGTACACACTCAGGACAAAAAAACGTGACGATTAAATTGATTGTCGGCCTGGCGAACCCCGGTGCTGAATACGCCGCAACGCGACATAATGCTGGTGCCTGGTTCGTTGACTTACTGGCAGAGCGTTTGCGCGCTCCGCTGCGCGAAGAGGCTAAATTCTTTGGTTATACTTCGCGAGTCACTCTTGGAGGCGAAGATGTCCGCCTGTTAGTCCCGACTACATTTATGAATCTCAGCGGCAAAGCCGTTGCGGCGATGGCCAGTTTTTTCCGCATTAATCCGGACGAAATTCTGGTGGCCCACGACGAACTGGATCTGCCTCCTGGCGTCGCCAAATTTAAATTGGGCGGTGGCCATGGTGGTCACAATGGACTGAAAGACATCATCAGTAAATTGGGTAATAACCCTAACTTTCACCGTTTACGCATCGGAATCGGTCATCCGGGCGATAAAAATAAAGTTGTCGGTTTTGTGTTAGGCAAACCGCCTGTTAGTGAACAGAAGTTAATTGATGAAGCCATTGACGAAGCGGCGCGTTGTACTGAAATGTGGTTTACAGATGGCTTGACCAAAGCAACGAACCGATTGCACGCCTTTAAAGCGCAATAAGTCGTTGTCTGCGGCATTTTTGCCGAGTGCCGTGTATAATAGGCAAAGTTATTTCCATTTCTGCAATCTGTTAGCAATAACAGGTTGATTATTAAGATATTAAGGTGATTTAAATCATGGGATTCAAATGCGGTATCGTCGGTTTGCCCAACGTCGGGAAATCTACCCTGTTCAACGCGCTGACCAAAGCCGGTATTGAAGCGGCCAACTTTCCATTCTGCACCATTGAGCCGAACACAGGCGTCGTACCAATGCCTGATCCTCGCCTGGATCAACTGGCTGAAATCGTAAAACCGCAGCGTACGCTTCCCACGACCATGGAATTTGTCGATATCGCCGGTCTGGTAAAAGGCGCATCGAAAGGCGAAGGTCTGGGTAACCAGTTCCTGACCAACATCCGTGAAACCGAAGCGATCGGTCACGTTGTTCGCTGCTTTGAAAATGACAACATCATTCACGTTTCCGGCAAAGTTAACCCGGCTGACGATATTGAAGTTATCAACACCGAACTGGCGCTGGCAGACCTCGACACCTGCGAACGTGCGATTCATCGCGTACAGAAGAAAGCCAAAGGTGGCGATAAAGACGCGAAAGCTGAGCTGGCGGTCCTGGAAAAATGCCTGCCCCAGTTGGAAAATGCAGGTATGCTGCGCGCGCTGGATTTAAGCGCTGAAGAGAAAGCGGCTATTCGTTACCTGAGCTTCCTGACGCTGAAACCAACAATGTACATCGCCAACGTCAACGAAGACGGTTTTGAAAACAACCCATATCTTGACCAGGTGCGTGAAATCGCGGCGAAAGAAGGTTCTGTTGTGGTTCCGGTTTGTGCTGCTGTTGAAGCAGACATTGCCGAACTGGACGACGAAGAACGTGACGAGTTTATGCAGGAGCTTGGGCTGGAAGAGCCGGGCCTGAACCGTGTGATCCGTGCCGGTTATAAACTGCTGAACCTGCAAACTTACTTCACCGCTGGGGTGAAAGAAGTGCGTGCATGGACCATTCCGGTTGGAGCAACCGCGCCGCAGGCAGCGGGCAAAATCCATACTGATTTTGAAAAAGGCTTTATCCGTGCACAAACCATCTCGTTTGAAGATTTCATCACTTACAAAGGTGAACAAGGCGCGAAAGAAGCAGGCAAAATGCGTGCAGAAGGTAAAGATTACATCGTGAAAGATGGCGATGTGATGAACTTCCTTTTCAACGTCTAATTAATTTATTGTCTTATGAGGTTTCGCTAAATCTCATGAAGAGCGCAAAAGTATATAAAATCCACGCAATTGCGTGGATTTTTCATTTCACCGAGTCCTAATCATTCTTGTAACATCCTACACTTTTGTGCTTATTGCCTATAGTGAACCACGAGAATAATTAAAGACATAAGTGTTCAGATGACGGATATCTCATTAGCAGTGATATAACGTAAGTTTTTGTATCACTACACATCAGCCCCCTTCACAGCTGATCAAAATTGATCACGCTCCAATATGCTGGCAAGATGAAAATGATAACCAGTAGCACAATAACAACGATAGGCCAGAAAACCCATTGACCAAAAATGAATATCGATGTTTTTTGCTTTTTCTTATTAGTAATGCAAAAATGGCGCATATTGTTTTTGTTATGCAGATACATCAAGCGAAACTCCCATAACTAATTAGGATTATTACAAAAAATCTTCACCAAATTTTTTAACCGCTGTTTGTTGTAATATTTTTGCCATATTTATAGTAACGAATTGGAATAAGTAACGACAACTTAGGGAATAACTCGATATAAACTCACCTTTGTAAGGGGGATGTTAAATATATATTAATTCCTGTGTTCCTGATTTTGCCCGGTAATAGAGAATTATTCTCTGAGAAGCTCATCATGATTGCACCATACAAATATCATGATGATAAGAGGATATTATTCATTGATTTAAACAAAATGACAAAATCCATAGACCCATAGTCTGGGTACTATATAGGAGTGGTATGGGCATCAAACAACACAATGGGAATACCAAAGCAGATCGTCTCGCTGAATTAAAAATCCGTTCGCCCTCAATTCAACTGATAAAATTTGGCGCTATTGGTTTGAATGCAATTATCTTTTCCCCCCTGCTGATAGCTGCTGATACAGGAAGTCAATATGGCACCAATATTACTATTAATGATGGTGACAGAATTACAGGAGATACCGCCGATCCATCAGGAAACCTCTATGGTGTAATGACCCCAGCAGGAAACACGCCTGGCAATATCAACCTGGGTAATGATGTCACCGTCAATGTCAACGACGCCTCTGGATATGCAAAAGGAATCATTATTCAGGGCAAAAACAGCTCCCTGACAGCTAACCGACTCACAGTAGATGTTGTTGGTCAAACCTCTGCCATCGGCATTAACTTAATTGGTGACTATACCCATGCTGACTTAGGCACAGGCAGCACCATTAAGAGTAACGATGACGGCATCATTATTGGGCATAGCTCAACACTAACAGCCACTCAATTCACCATTGAAAACTCGAACGGTATAGGCCTAACCATCAATGACTATGGCACCAGTGTCGATCTTGGAAGCGGAAGTAAAATCACGACCGATGGAAGTACAGGTGTTTATATCGGTGGTCTCAACGGCAATAACGCCAATGGTGCTGCGCGTTTTACGGCTACAGACCTGACAATCGATGTTCAGGGCTACAGCGCCATGGGGATAAACGTACAGAAAAACTCTGTTGTCGATCTCGGAACAAACAGTACCATTAAAACCAATGGCGATAATGCTCACGGCCTCTGGAGCTTTGGCCAGGTTAGCGCGAATGCACTCACTGTTGATGTAACTGGAGCCGCGGCCAATGGCGTCGAAGTTCGTGGTGGTACAACCACTATCGGTGCAGATAGCCATATTTCTTCCGCGCAGGGCGGTGGCCTCGTCACCAGTGGTTCAGACGCGATAATCAATTTTACTGGCACGGCAGCGCAACGAAACAGCATCTTTTCCGGCGGTTCTTATGGTGCCTCGGCCCAGACGGCAACGGCTGTTGTCAACATGCAAAATACCGATATTACAGTTGATCGTAATGGCAGTCTGGCGCTGGGTTTGTGGGCTCTCAGCGGCGGTAGAATAACCGGAGACAGTTTGGCTATCACCGGCGCGGCAGGAGCCAGGGGAATTTATGCCATGACCAACAGCCAGATCGACCTCACGAGCGATCTGGTCATTGATATGAGTACACCCGACCAGATGGCCATCGCAACGCAACATGACGATGGTTATGCCGCCAGCCGCATCAACGCCTCGGGTCGTATGCTTATCAACGGTAGCGTTCTTTCCAAAGGTGGGCTAATCAATCTGGATATGCACCCTGGGTCGGTTTGGACAGGTTCCTCCCTCAGCGATAATGTCAATGGCGGAAAACTGGACGTTGCAATGAATAACAGCGTCTGGAACGTAACAAGTAATTCTAATCTCGACACGCTGGCGCTGAGCCATTCAACTGTCGATTTTGCCAGCCACGGGTCAACTGCCGGCACATTTGCCACATTAAACGTAGAGAACCTGAGCGGTAACAGTACCTTTATTATGCGTGCTGATGTTGTTGGCGAGGGTAATGGCGTTAATAATAAAGGGGATTTATTGAATATCAGCGGGAGTAGTGCTGGTAATCACGTATTGGCTATCCGCAACCAGGGCAGCGAGGCCACAACGGGAAATGAAGTTCTGACAGTGGTAAAAACCACTGACGGCGCGGCCTCGTTCAGCGCGTCTTCTCAGGTTGAGTTGGGGGGATATCTGTACGATGTGCGTAAAAATGGCACTAACTGGGAGCTTTACGCTTCCGGGACAGTTCCGGAACCGACTCCTAATCCTGAACCCACACCAGCTCCCGCTCAGCCTCCCATAGTCAACCCCGATCCTACGCCTGAACCCGCTCCCACGCCTAAACCCACCACGACCGCAGATGCTGGCGGCAATTATCTCAATGTCGGTTACTTATTGAACTATGTTGAAAACCGTACGCTGATGCAACGGATGGGTGACCTGCGAAATCAGAGTAAAGACGGTAATATCTGGTTGCGCAGTTATGGGGGAAGCCTGGACTCCTTTGCCAGTGGCAAACTGAGCGGCTTTGACATGGGTTACAGCGGTATCCAGTTTGGTGGGGATAAACGTCTCTCTGATGTAATGCCGTTGTATGTCGGTCTGTATATTGGCTCAACACATGCATCGCCGGACTATAGCGGAGGCGACGGTACCGCACGTTCAGACTACATGGGAATGTACGCCAGTTACATGGCACAAAACGGTTTTTACAGCGATCTCGTTATAAAAGCATCGCGCCAGAAAAATAGTTTCCACGTACTGGACAGTCAGAACAACGGCGTTAACGCCAACGGCACTGCGAATGGAATGAGCATCTCCCTGGAAGCCGGGCAGAGGTTCAACCTGTCCCCTACTGGTTATGGGTTCTATATAGAGCCGCAAACCCAGCTTACATACAGCCACCAGAATGAGATGACTATGAAGGCGAGTAATGGCCTCAATATACATCTGAATCACTACGAATCGCTGCTGGGGCGTGCCAGCATGATACTGGGGTATGACATCACCGCAGGCAACAGCCAGCTGAATGTCTATGTGAAGACTGGCGCTATCCGCGAGTTTTCAGGGGATACCGAATATCTGTTGAACAACTCCCGGGAGAAGTACAGTTTCAAAGGTAATGGCTGGAATAACGGCGTGGGAGTCAGTGCACAGTATAACAAACAGCACACATTCTATCTCGAAGCGGATTACACGCAGGGTAACCTCTTTGATCAGAAGCAAGTCAACGGAGGATATCGCTTCAGCTTTTAAGTGCGGGATAGACAAGCCCTTAAACGATGCTGAAAATTGTTAGCGTGCGCCGGAATGAAATACAGATCACTCTGATGTATCAGAAATCGTTTCTGTCTTTCATACCCGGCGCTTAAACTGCCCTGCATCAATGCCATGTTGCTTCATTTTCCGCCACAGCGTAGTGCGGCCGATCCCAAGTAAAGCCGACATTTCCTGAATGCGACCGCCTGTGACCTGGGCTGCGTTAATAATTGCCTCTTTTTCAACTTCCGCAAATGACAGACTGGTGGAAAGGCGGGTGGCGCTGACATCATCTGTCGCCTGCTCGGTAAACAGATGTTCCGGCAAATCACTGACGCGAATGCGCCCGTTATCACTACTCAGAGCAAGATTCTCGATGACGCTGTAAAGTTCAAAATCGTTGCCTGGCCATGCACAAGAAACCAGGCGAGCGAGGGCATCGTCATCAATTTTCAGCCGCGTAGAGAAGCGTTTTTCAAGACTGCGTAATTTGTTATTCACCAGCGCCGGAATGCTGCCACGCCGCATACGCAGAGGCGGGATGGTAATTTCAAATGCATGCAGCGCGTAATACAGCTGGCGACTAAAACGATTTTGTTCCACCAGCATTGCGAGGTCCGCGGTCGTTGTTGCAATCACTTTGACATCAATTGGTATTAAACGCCGCGCATCCAGTCGCGTGATAACCCCCTGCTTGATAACCTGAAGCAAAGCAGACTGTAACTCCACCGCCAGATATTCAATCTTTTCAAGAAACAGCGTGCCGCCGTGTGCCAGTTCCAGCCGACTCAGACGGCCATTTTCATTGTCCGTGCGATCGCCACCAATAAATTCTTCCGCCAGCGCAGCATCACCATATAACTCACAATTGACGGCGATATAAGGACCTGCAGCACGCTCGCTTTCATTATGAATTGCCTGACTTAGCAGTGCCTTGCCCACGCCCTCTTCTCCACAAAGCAGGACAGGAAAGCTACTGCGCGCCGCCTGGCGACCAAAATGAATCAAGCGGCGGGTTTGCGGATCGTCCTGTGGCATATGAGCGAAGGTATGGCTGACTTTTCCTAATTGACTGGTCATCAACTGCCGCATCTGTTCCACAGGATGGAGCAACAAAATAAAGCTGGTTCCCTGCGTTTCTATTATCGGTTTAAGGGTTATCACCGCATCAATAAACTGGTGCTGGCTTTCAAAGGTTGCTTCTACGTGTTTGAGCGGATGTGCCTGTTTTATTGCTTGTTGCAATACGGCGGGTAACGTTAAGAGTTCAGTGATTGCCCGTCCCTGACTTGCCGTCGCGTCAAGGCGCAAGACCCGCGCCGCCTGGGCATTAATAAATTGCAAATTACCCTGCTCGTCCCAGCTAATCACGCCATCATCCATACTTTCTAACAGGGCATTAAGTTGATTTAAATGACGGTTAGTTTCAGCGAGCAAACTGTCCGTCAGCAGTAAATTTCCGACCTCGCGGGCGATTGCCAACGTCAACGGCAAATCAGCTGCGGTAGTTTGCTCAACCGGACACGCCAGCGCTATTGTTCCCGTCAATCGGCCCTTGCTGTCAAACAACGGCGTTGCACAAAAGGCCCAGTTCCAGAGTACCTGTTTGAAATGTTGATCGGCCATCGTTTTCACGGCCTGACCAGAGATAGCCGCTAACGATAGCGCACAAGTACCAATAATTCCCTCGGCGCAATACGTGCCGTCATTGAATCCCAGTGCACTTAGCTGCTGCAAGGTTTGCGGATCGCCATTACGGCTGAGAATGCAGGCGGTTTCATCGAGGATAAACAGCGCACACTCTCGCGGTGCCATATATTCCCAGGCATCTTCCAGCGCAGCCTGCCCGAGCGTCAGCATCGCTTTCTTACGCCGATAAATAGAAGCAAATGTCACGCCCTGGGCCTGATGTGGTACGTTCCATGTCTCCCGTTTCATCAGCTTATTGCATCGCTCCCAGGAGGTTGCAATTAAGGGAGATATGCCCCGACCATCGTTGTTAAAAGCGCCACTCATATCCCGCATCCCTTATGACAAAAGGTGTTCCGGCTCGCAATTTTAAGTATTAATACACGTAAAAGTTTCAATATGGAACATTCATTAAAGCATATGTTTCACTATGAAACATAATTTGGGCTAATTTTCTTTTCCCTTGCCTGATGCACAATGGATTCATCGGCAGTCAGTGGTCGCCGTGTCGTTGAACATCATCCATGCCCTACCGTAATTGCTGGAGCAAAATAATGAAAAAATTGATCAATGATGTGCAAGACGTACTGGACGAACAACTGGCAGGACTGGCGAAAGCGCATCCATCGCTGACACTGCATCAGGATCCGGTGTATGTCACCCGAGCTGATGCCCCTGTTGCAGGAAAAGTCGCCCTGCTGTCGGGTGGCGGCAGCGGACACGAGCCGATGCACTGTGGTTATATCGGTCAGGGGATGCTTTCGGGGGCCTGTCCGGGCGAAATTTTCACCTCACCGACGCCCGATAAAATCTTTGAATGCGCCATGCAAGTTGATGGCGGCGAAGGTGTACTGTTGATTATCAAAAATTACACCGGCGATATTCTTAACTTTGAAACAGCGACCGAGTTACTGCACGATAGCGGCGTAAAAGTGACCACTGTGGTCATTGATGACGACGTTGCGGTAAAAGACAGTCTTTATACTGCCGGGCGACGCGGCGTTGCCAACACCGTATTAATTGAAAAACTCGTAGGCGCAGCGGCGGAGCGTGGCGACTCACTGGACGCCTGTGCGGAACTGGGGCGTAAGCTGAATAATCAAGGCCACTCAATAGGTATCGCTCTCGGTGCCTGTACCGTTCCTGCCGCGGGCAAACCTTCTTTTACCCTGGCGGATAATGAGATGGAGTTTGGCGTCGGCATTCATGGTGAGCCGGGTATTGACCGCCGCCCCTTCTCTTCCCTTGATCAAACCGTCGATGAAATGTTCGACACCCTGCTGGTAAATGGCTCATACCATCGCACTTTGCGTTTCTGGGATTATCAACAAGGCAGTTGGCAGGAAGAACAACAAACCAAACAACCGCTCCAGTCTGGCGATCGGGTGATTGCGCTGGTTAACAATCTTGGCGCAACTCCGCTTTCTGAGCTGTACGGCGTCTATAACCGCCTGACCACACGTTGCCAGCAAGCGGGATTGACTATCGAACGTAATTTAATTGGCGCGTACTGCACCTCACTGGATATGACCGGTTTCTCAATCACCTTACTGAAAGTTGATGACGAAACGCTGGCACTCTGGGACGCCCCGGTCCACACCCCGGCCCTTAACTGGGGTAAATAAGGAGAAAGCAATGTCACTGAGCAGAACTCAAATTGTTAACTGGCTCACTCGTTGTGGCGATATTTTCAGCACCGAGAGCGAGTATCTTACCGGACTGGATCGCGAAATTGGCGATGCTGACCACGGGCTAAATATGAACCGAGGCTTTAGCAAAGTGGTGGAAAAACTCCCTGCTATCGCAGATAAAGATATCGGTTTCATTCTCAAGAATACCGGTATGACGCTGCTTTCCAGCGTCGGTGGTGCCAGTGGTCCGCTGTTCGGTACCTTCTTTATCCGCGCCGCACAGGCGACCCAGGCACGGCAAAGCCTGACACTGGAAGAGCTTTATCAGATGTTCCGCGATGGCGCGGACGGCGTAATCAGTCGCGGGAAAGCCGAACCTGGCGATAAAACCATGTGTGATGTGTGGGTGCCGGTGGTGGAATCGTTACGTCAGTCCAGCGAGCAAAATCTCTCTGTTCCGGTGGCGCTCGAAGCTGCCAGTAGCATCGCCGAATCCGCTGCACAAAGTACGATTACGATGCAAGCCCGCAAAGGCCGCGCCAGTTATCTCGGTGAACGCAGTATTGGTCACCAGGATCCCGGCGCGACCTCGGTGATGTTTATGATGCAAATGTTGGCGTTAGCCGCAAAAGAGTAAGGAATTGGTGATGGTAAACCTGGTCATAGTTTCACATAGCAGCCGACTGGGAGAAGGTGTCGGTGAATTAGCCCGTCAGATGTTAATGAGTGATAGTTGTAAAATCGCCATTGCCGCGGGAATTGACGATCCACAAAATCCCATTGGTACCGATGCCGTCAAAGTGATGGAGGCCATCGAATCTGTTGCTGATGCCGACCATGTGCTGGTCATGATGGATATGGGTAGCGCATTATTGAGTGCTGAAACTGCGCTGGAATTGCTGGCTCCCGAGATCGCCGCAAAAGTACGTTTGTGTGCTGCGCCGTTGGTCGAAGGTACACTGGCAGCAACGGTCAGCGCGGCCTCGGGGGCGGATATCGACAAAGTTATCTTTGACGCCATGCATGCGCTGGAAGCCAAACGTGAACAACTGGGTTTACCGTCCTCCGACACTGAAATCTCTGACACATGTCCTGCGTACGATGAAGAAGCCCGTTCTCTGGCGGTGGTCATAAAAAACCGTAACGGCCTGCATGTACGTCCGGCCTCCCGGCTGGTTTATACCTTATCGACATTTAATGCCGATATGTTGCTGGAAAAAAACGGCAAATGCGTCACACCAGAGAGTATTAACCAGATTGCGTTACTACAAGTTCGCTATAACGATACGCTGCGCCTGATTGCGAAAGGGCCAGAAGCTGAAGAGGCACTGATCGCTTTCCGTCAGCTGGCTGAAGATAACTTTGGTGAAACGGAGGAAGTCGCTCCACCTACTCTGCGTCCCGTTCCGCCTGTTTCGGGTAAAGCCTTTTATTATCAACCAGTTTTATGTACGGTACAGGCAAAATCAACCCTGACCGTGGAAGAAGAACAAGATCGATTACGCCAGGCTATTGACTTCACGTTATTAGATCTGATGACGTTAACAGCGAAAGCAGAAGCCAGCGGGCTTGACGATATTGCCGCAATCTTTTCTGGTCACCATACACTGTTAGATGATCCGGAACTGCTGGCGGCGGCAAGCGAACTCCTTCAGCATGAACATTGCACGGCAGAATATGCCTGGCAGCAAGTTCTTAAAGAACTTAGCCAGCAATACCAGCAACTGGATGATGAATATCTACAAGCTCGCTATATTGATGTGGACGATCTTCTGCATCGCACCCTGGTCCACCTGACCCAAACGAAAGAAGAACTCCCGCAGTTTAACTCGCCAACTATTCTACTGGCGGAGAACATTTATCCTTCCACAGTACTGCAACTGGATCCGGCGGTTGTAAAAGGTATCTGCCTTAGCGCCGGAAGTCCGGTATCCCACAGCGCCCTAATCGCCCGTGAACTGGGGATTGGCTGGATTTGCCAGCAGGGTGAGAAACTGTATGCGATACAACCAGAAGAAACGCTAACGCTGGACGTTAAAACGCAACGTTTCAACCGTCAGGGTTAAGCCACTGTTCGGATGGCATCGTTCTGATGTCATCCGGCAATTTACTCAGCACTAATGGTTTTTAACTACCTGTTATATTTTTCACCAATTTATGATGATTTTTCTTCGCTAATCACGAACCCAACGCCGCTGGCTGGCTAATAAACAGACGTTATTTGATCACTCTATTTCGCCGTTATTTATCCCTTTAATTCCCTTTTCTAAAATGCCTGACAGTTCGCAGAATGAGATTTCGATCATGCAGCTAGTGCGATCCTGAACTAAGGTTTTCTGATACTTGAATACCGTTTTATTCGGTTTCGCCAAAGGAGAATGATTGATGAAATCCCCCGCACCTTCTCGCCCGCAAAAAATGGCGTTAATTCCAGCCTGTATCTTTTTGTGTTTCGCTGCGCTATCGGTGCAGGCAGAAGAAACACCGGTAACACCACAGCCGCCTGATATTTTATTAGGGCCGCTGTTTAATGATGTGCAAAACGCCAAACTTTTTCCGGACCAAAAAACCTTTGCCGATGCCGTGCCGAACAGCGATCCGCTGATGATCCTTGCTGATTATCGGATGCAGCAAAACCAGAGCGGATTTGATCTGCGCCATTTCGTTAACGTCAATTTCACCCTGCCGAAAGAAGGCGAGAAATATGTTCCGCCAGAGGGGCAGTCACTGCGCGAACATATTGACGGACTTTGGCCGGTATTAACGCGTTCTACCGAAAACACCGAAAAATGGGATTCTCTGTTACCGCTGCCGGAACCTTATGTCGTGCCGGGCGGACGCTTTCGCGAGGTATATTACTGGGACAGTTACTTCACCATGTTAGGACTTGCCGAAAGCGGTCACTGGGATAAAGTCGCGGATATGGTGGCCAATTTTGCTCATGAAATAGACACTTACGGTCATATTCCCAACGGCAACCGCAGTTACTATTTAAGCCGCTCGCAACCGCCCTTCTTTGCCCTGATGGTAGAGTTACTGGCGCAGCATGAAGGCGATGCCGCGTTGAAGCAATACCTGCCGCAAATGCAAAAAGAATATGCTTACTGGATGGACGGTGTTGAAAACCTGCAAGCCGGACAACAGGAAAAACGCGTTGTCAAACTTCAGGATGGTACCCTTCTCAACCGCTACTGGGACGATCGCGATACGCCACGACCAGAGTCATGGGTGGAAGATATTGCCACCGCCAAAAGCAATCCGAATCGACCTGCCACTGAAATTTACCGCGACCTGCGCTCTGCCGCTGCGTCTGGCTGGGATTTCAGCTCGCGCTGGATGGACAACCCGCAGCAGTTAAATACCTTACGCACCACCAGCATCGTACCGGTCGATCTGAACAGCCTGATGTTTAAAATGGAAAAAATCCTCGCCCGCGCCAGCAAAGCTGCCGGAGATAACGCGATGGCAAACCAGTACGAAACGCTGGCAAATGCCCGTCAAAAAGGGATCGAAAAATACCTGTGGAACGATCAACAAGGCTGGTATGCCGATTACGACCTGAAAAGTCATAAAGTGCGCAATCAGTTAACCGCGGCCGCCCTGTTCCCGCTGTACGTCAATGCGGCAGCGAAAGATCGCGCCAACAAAATGGCGACGGCGACGAAAACACATCTGCTGCAACCCGGCGGCCTGAACACCACGTCGGTGAAAAGTGGGCAACAATGGGATGCGCCAAATGGCTGGGCACCGTTACAGTGGGTCGCGACAGAAGGATTACAAAACTACGGGCAAAAAGAGGTGGCGATGGACATTAGCTGGCACTTCCTGACCAATGTTCAGCACACCTATGACCGGGAGAAAAAGCTGGTGGAAAAATATGATGTCAGCACCACCGGAACGGGGGGCGGCGGTGGCGAATATCCATTACAGGATGGCTTTGGCTGGACCAATGGCGTGACGCTGAAAATGCTGGATTTGATCTGCCCGAAAGAGCAACCGTGTGACAATGTTCCGGCGACGCGTCCGACCGTTAAGTCAGCAACGACGCAACCCTCAACCAAAGAGGCACAACCCACACCTTAACCAGCGCTTACTCCGACAACGTCATTCGGCTTCTCCGGATGGCGTTGTCGGCAGATAACACCATAGCTATGGTTTTTTCTACACAGACGGTTTTTCAAGTCCTGGCGGGAAGTATTGCGCAAATGTTTGCCATACGTGGTTGCCGAAGATAGCGTCATTTCTACGGGTAAGTGTTTCACTTTCATCACCCGGCGATTTACGCCGACGTTGGCTATATAAAGCATCAATTGCTACCTGAATATTGTTACGGTGTTCACTCATCAACGTTTTTTTGCTTTCTGGAGTTAAATTAATAATCACATAATCCAGACACTCCAGAGAATTTAGCAACCAAAAAAAGAATTCAGACCATTCCTCTTCGCGTAACTGAAGCATTGCCGAACGGGTATTTTGGCTTAATCTGCCAGAAGGATTGATCAATTCTAAATGTTCAATAAGCGCAGCCAAAACCGCCTCACTATCCGCCCCATTTTTAACGCCTGACTGGCTACTGTCTAAAATATTTATTTTCTGAATCACACCAAAAACAACGAAACAATAATTAAAAAAGGATTCTGTTGTTGTTACCGGGAACCGACTTTATCGGATATCGAAGTGCTATATTGATTTTTTTCACCCGTAAAGCAGGTGTCGAGTATACGTTCTGATGTGAAAGCGGATAGCGGCATCTGTATCGCTATCCGCCTTATGAAAATCTTATTCTCTTCGCAGGAGGCGGAATATGCCCAGAACGAGAATAGCTCCCACCACCGCCACCAGGAAGCTGTGCAGATTAAAACCACTGATGGAGCCGCCAATGCCAAACATGGTCGCCAGCCAGCCGCCGACCACCGCACCGACTATCCCGAGAATACAGGTCAGGAAAAATCCACCACCATCACGCCCCGGCATGATTAGCTTGGCGATAATGCCGGCTATCAGGTCAAAAATAATCCAGGCAATAATTCCCATGTTCAGGCCCTCGTTTCGATGAATCGGACGCAAGAAATGCTTACATCAACGCTCTAAGTATAGGCAAGGGCGGGATCGATGCTGGGCGTATGTCGGCTGATTTAAGAACAACATGTAAAAAATATTCACGCATTTGTATTAAGTTTTGTTAACTGTGACCGATAAACCAAAGACAGTTTGTCAGTCAGGAGTTTTTCCGCGTGAGTCATTACCATGAGCAGTTCCTGAAACAAAATCCGTTAGCCGTCCTGGGCGTGTTACGCGATTTGCACAAAGCCGCAATTCCTTTGCGTCTCAGTTGGAATGGCGGGCAGCTGATCAGCAAATTACTGGCAATAACCCCGGATAAACTGGTGCTGGATTTCGGCAGTCAAGCCGAAGACAACATCGCCGTGCTAAAGGCACAGCACATTACCATTACCGCCGAAACTCAGGGTGCGAAAGTCGAGTTTACTGTTGAACAACTACAGCAGAGTGAATACTTGCAGCTTCCGGCATTTATTACCGTACCGCCTCCCACCTTATGGTTTGTACAACGACGCCGATATTTCCGCATCTCCGCCCCACTCCATCCGCCTTATTTTTGCCAGACCAAACTGGCGGATAACAGTACGTTACGTTTCCGCCTGTATGATTTGTCGTTAGGCGGCATGGGCGCATTACTGGAAACAGCAAAGCCTGCCGAATTACAAGAAGGCATGCGCTTCGCTCAGATTGAAGTCAACATGGGGCAATGGGGTGTTTTTCACTTTGACGCCCAGTTAATCTCCATCAGCGAGCGCAAAGTGATTGATGGCAAGAATGAAACCATCACCACTCCCCGTCTGAGCTTCCGTTTTCTTAACGTCAGCCCGACGGTGGAGCGGCAATTACAGCGGATTATTTTCTCTCTCGAGCGAGAAGCCCGGGAAAAAGCGGACAAAGTGCGCGACTGATTTACATCGCGTCCAGTGCCTGCTCAAGTTTGTAGATATAGCGCGGAGCCTGCGGCGCAGGGTGATTTCGCGCTACGTGTTCGAGGAACTCGTCAGCATCCAAATCGTTGATTTTGCTGATCGCCTTTTTCCGATCTGACGAGAAAGTCCGTAGCAGCGCACCTGCCCCGTTAGCGTATGACACCACCAGCGCATATTGCAGTACCTTCGGATCTTCAATGCCTGCCAGCGGGCCGGTTTCCAGAATATTCAGGTAAGCCGCCCCCATTGAAATATTACGCTCTGGATTTTTCAGCTCGCTGGTCGTCGGCTCACCACTCCAGCCCATACGGCGATAAACATCACGTCCGGAGGTTGAAGCTTTTAACTGCATCAAACCAATGGCATTCGATTTACTCACCGCGTTCGGATTACCACCCGATTCGATAGCGATAATCGCCGTGATCAATTGTGGATCGACGCCCCAGGCTGCACCGGCTTTCTGGCTTATTGGCATCCACTGCATCGCACGTTGCACCGGAACTTTCGCGTTCCACGGCGGGTTCGTATAGTCATGCTTTGATGAACAACCCGCTAATAACACAATCAAAAAGGCAAACCATCTCAATTTCACTTCTTCTATCCTTATAGCCTGGAATCGCCGTTGAGGTGACAACGGCACACCTAAGCGGCATGATATACATTTCGTTTCTGTTGTCAGCAAGGAATTGCCATGTCTCTGTTTCACTTAATTGCCCCATCGGGTTACTGCATTAAACAGCACGCCGCGCTGCGTGGTATCCAGCGCCTTACCGACGCGGGGCATCAAGTCAATAACGTCGAGGTTATTGCCCGTCGTTGTGAGCGTTTTGCGGGTACGGAAACAGAGCGTCTGGAAGATCTCAATTCCCTTGCCAGACTGACTACCCCCAACACCATCGTGCTGGCTGTACGCGGCGGTTACGGTGCCAGTCGTTTACTGGCAGATATTGACTGGCAGGCACTGGTGGCTCGCCAACAACATGACCCGTTGCTCATTTGCGGACATAGCGATTTTACCGCCATTCAGTGCGGTCTTCTGGCGCATGGCAATGTCATCACCTTTAGCGGCCCCATGCTGGTAGCAAACTTTGGCGCGGATGAACTGAACGCCTTTACCGAGCACCATTTCTGGCTGGCGTTACGCAATGAAACCTTCACCATTGAATGGCAAGGGGAAGGCCCGACATGTCGGGCCGAAGGCACGTTGTGGGGAGGCAATCTTGCGATGCTGATTTCACTGATCGGTACACCGTGGATGCCAAAAATTGAGAACGGTATTCTGGTGCTGGAAGATATTAACGAGCACCCTTTCCGGGTCGAACGTATGCTGTTGCAGCTCTATCATGCGGGAATTTTGCCACGTCAGAAGGCGATTATTCTCGGTAGCTTTAGCGGCAGCACGCCCAATGATTATGACGCAGGTTACAACCTGGAGTCAGTGTACGCGTTTTTGCGTTCCCGCCTGTCGATTCCACTCATTACCGGCCTCGATTTTGGTCATGAACAACGCACGGTTACGCTGCCGTTGGGCGCACATGCCATTCTGAATAACACCCGGGAAGGCACTCAGTTGACGATTAGCGGTCATCCTGTTCTTAAAATGTAAAAAAATCACGCTTCAGGGCTAAGTAAAACGCTGTCTCTGCCGCTAATATGGTAGGGTTTATATAAGAGACAGCGTAATCAGGAGTAACCGACCGTTGGATGCCACAACAATAATTAGCCTTTTCATCTTAGGATCCATCCTTGTCACCAGCAGTATATTACTTAGTTCATTTTCTTCCCGTCTTGGCATTCCTATTCTGGTTATTTTTCTGGCGATCGGCATGCTGGCAGGAGTCGATGGCGTCGGCGGTATCCCGTTTGATAATTACCCCTTCGCCTACATGGTAAGTAACCTGGCACTGGCGATTATTTTGCTCGACGGCGGGATGCGCACTCAGGCCAGTTCCTTTCGTGTGGCGTTAGGACCGGCACTGTCGCTGGCGACGCTGGGCGTGCTTATCACCTCTGGTTTAACCGGCATGATGGCGGCGTGGCTGTTTAATCTTGATTTGATTGAAGGCTTATTAATCGGCGCTATCGTCGGCTCTACCGATGCTGCAGCGGTCTTTTCTCTGCTGGGTGGTAAGGGGCTTAACGAACGTGTTGGCTCGACGCTGGAAATTGAATCCGGCAGTAATGATCCAATGGCGGTCTTTCTGACGATTACCCTAATTGCGATGATCCAGCATCATGAGAGCAATATTAGCTGGATGTTCATTGTCGATATTCTGCAACAATTTGGTCTGGGCATTGTAATAGGTCTTGGCGGCGGTTATTTACTACTGCAAATGATCAACCGCATCGCCCTGCCCGCCGGATTATATCCATTGCTGGCATTAAGTGGCGGTATTCTGATTTTCTCATTAACTACTGCGCTGGAAGGTAGCGGTATTCTGGCGGTGTATCTGTGCGGTTTTCTGCTGGGTAATCGCCCTATTCGCAACCGCTACGGCATCCTGCAAAATTTCGACGGCCTCGCCTGGCTGGCGCAAATCGCCATGTTCCTGGTGCTGGGGCTGTTGGTTAACCCAAGCGATCTGCTGCCTATTGCCATTCCGGCGCTCATTTTGTCCGCATGGATGATATTCTTCGCCCGTCCCCTTTCGGTATTTGCTGGATTGCTCCCCTTCCGCGGTTTCAATCTGCGTGAGCGCGTGTTTATCAGCTGGGTAGGATTACGCGGCGCGGTGCCAATCATCCTGGCCGTGTTCCCGATGATGGCGGGGCTGGAGAATGCACGTCTGTTCTTTAATGTCGCCTTCTTTGTGGTTCTGGTTTCACTGCTCTTGCAGGGAACATCACTCTCGTGGGCGGCTAAAAAAGCCAAAGTGGTGGTTCCGCCAGTGGGACGTCCGGTGTCACGCGTTGGCCTGGATATTCATCCGGAAAATCCGTGGGAGCAGTTTGTTTATCAATTGAGTGCCGATAAATGGTGCGTGGGCGCGGCACTGCGCGATTTGCATATGCCAAAAGAGACGCGTATTGCGGCACTGTTTCGTGATAACCAGTTGCTTCATCCTACCGGCAGCACCCGACTGCGCGAAGGCGATGTGTTGTGTGTAATTGGTCGGGAACGCGATCTTCCGGCGCTCGGTAAACTGTTCAGCCAGTCGCCGCCGGTCGCGCTGGATCAACGCTTCTTTGGTGACTTCATTCTCGAAGCCAGCGCCAAATATGCTGATGTTGCGCTGATATATGGCCTGGAAGACGGGCGAGAATATCGTGATAAGCAGCAAACGCTGGGTGAAATTGTCCAGCAGTTGTTAGGCGCGGCACCGGTTGTCGGTGACCAGGTAGAGTTTGCCGGGATGATCTGGACGGTGGCCGAGAAAGAAGATAATGAAGTGTTGAAGATTGGCGTACGGGTGGCTGAAGAGGAAGCTGAATCTTAAATTTAATGAAGCATCTATCGCCGGTTGCGATGCTTTGCTGAACGCAGCCTGAGCCTGCAATTGTTTGTCGTCCATAATTTAACCTTCATTTGATGTTGAATTGAACATATCAAAATCAGGCAATTACACAAATCTATGTACAGGCTCCATCAAGGGTAAAGCGTGATTTATCTGAAGTCGAGTTCGAGTCAACAATGAAGCGTAAGCGTTTTATGTAGAACGCCTGTGCGGTGAGTTCAGGTTCCGGGGAAATAGTGTCCATCCTTTTAATGGACACTATCATGGGCAATGGCTCTGTCACATTAACAACTACAGTTGCTGACCAGCCGGATGGATGATTTTTTTGCACCCAGAAGACGTTGCCTCCGATCCGGCTTACAACAAGTTACACCGTCACAACCGGGACGCGTAGCGCCAGCGCGCACATCAACTCATAGCCCACCGTTCCGGCAGCGGCGGCGACATCATCAATTTTGATCTCCTTGCCCCACAGCTCAACCGGCGTACCAATACCCGCCTGCGGGCAAGGCGTTAAATCGACCGCTAGCATATCCATCGAGACGGTCCCCACCGTCATGGTGCGCACGCCGTCCACTAAAACAGGGGTACCGGTAGGCGCGTGGCGCGGATAACCGTCGGCGTACCCTGCGGCGACAATGCCGATTCGCTGTTCATCGCGCGCAGTATAGCGACCGCCGTAGCCCACACGCTCGCCCGCTTTTAGCGTCTGGACACCAATAATCTCACTGCTTAGCGTCATCACCGGACGTAATCCGGTATTGGCGATATCACGCCACTGACCGGACGGCGAAGCGCCATACAAAATAATGCCAGGCCGAACCCAGTCAAAATGCGCTTCCGGGTGCCACAGAGTCGCCGCCGAATTGGACAACGAACGCCGACACTCCAGCCCCTCCGCCGCCTGCTCAATACGCGCCATCGCGCCGGAAATTCCATCAGGATGTTCCGCTTCGGCAAAATGCGACATCAGGGTCATTTCGCCAACATTCGCCATTGCCCGCAACTGCTGCCAGACGGTAAGCACGCGATCGGGCTGGAAGCCCAACCGATTCATCCCACTGTTCACTTTAAGATAAATATCCAACGGTGCTTTTAGCCGCGCATTTTGCAGTGCTTTGAGCTGCCAGTTGCTGTGTACGCAGGTGGTCAGGCGGTGCTGGTCATAAATCTCCAGATCCTGAGCATGGAAAAATCCTTCCAGCATCAGGATCGGTCCTTTCCAGCCGCGCTCACGTAACGTTATTGCCTCTTCCAGGTTAAGCAATGCAAAGCCATCGGTGGCCCCGATCGCGCTCCAGATACGCTCAATACCATGCCCGTAAGCGTTCGCTTTTACCACCGACCAGACGCGCGCGTGCGTCGCGGCCTGGCGGACAATGGACAGATTCTGTTTTAATGCCTGCAGATCGAGGCTGGCCTGTATCGGACGGGTCATCTCGTTTCCTTAGCTGTGTGCGCCATGTAAATGGCCCGGACGTGATGGCGTAAATCCACGGCTGTAGCGCGCTACGCTTAGATCCTCATATGGGATCGCTGGCGTGCGACCAGAGAGCAGATCGCTTAACAACTGACCGGAACCGCAAGCCATCGTCCAGCCGAGCGTGCCGTGACCGGTATTCAGCCACAGATTTTTAAAGCGTGTACGCCCGACAACCGGCGTGCCGTCTGGCGTCATCGGGCGCAGACCAGTCCAGAAAGTCGCCTGCTCGACATGACCGCCGCGTGGATAGAGATCGCGAACCACCATCTCCAGCGTTTCACGACGCGGTTGCAACAGCTCGGTATTAAAACCAACAATCTCCGCCATTCCGCCAACACGAATGCGGTTATCGAAACGGGTAATGGCGATTTTGTAGGTTTCATCAAGAATGGTGGATACCGGCGCACCATCTTCCTGCGCAATTGGAATGGTCAGCGAGTAGCCTTTCAGCGGATACACCGGAATATCAACAATGCCTTTGAGCATCGCCGTCGAGTAAGAACCAAACGCCATCACATACGCATCGGCCTTAATCACTTCATCGCCACACTTCACGCCGTAGATTTGCTCGCCGTCGCAAAGCAGTTGGTCAACGGGCGTATTAAAGCGGAATTTAACCCCCGCCTGCTCCGCCATCCGCGCCAGATTCTGGGTAAATAGCTGACAGTCTCCGGTTTCATCATTGGGTAACTGCAGGCCGCCCGTCAGTTTGTGCGCCACTTCTGCCAGCGCGGGCTCCACTTCCGCCAGGCGGCTGGATTCCAGCAGCTGATACGGTACGCCGGCATCTTCCAGCACGGCGATATCGCGGGTCGCATTTTCATACTGTTGTTCGGTACGGAACAGTTGCAGCGTCCCACCCTGACGCCCTTCATACTGAATATTGGTTTCGGCGCGCAATGCTTTCAGGCAATCACGGCTGTATTCCGCCAGACGCACCATCCGCCCTTTGTTTTCCATGTAGTGGCTGGTGTCGCAGTTACGTAACATTTGCCACATCCATTTCAACTGGAACTGCGTACCGTCGAGACGAACCGCCAGCGGCGCATGGCGCTGGAACATCCATTTAATCGCTTTTAAAGGCACACCTGGTGCCGCCCACGGTGCAGCATATCCGGGGGAGATTTGCCCGGCATTCGCGGCACTGGTTTCCAGGGCGGCCCCCGGCTCCCGATCAATGACGGTGACCTCATGTCCTGCCTGATTTAAGTACCAGGCGCTGGCAACGCCTACCACACCACTTCCCAGTATGACAACTCGCATAGCCACTCCGATAACGGTAGATACAGTAAAAGAATAATAATCTAATCACATCTTGATAACTCAGTTGAAAATATTATTCAACATACGGCTTTTTTATGGTGAGCTGGCTCACATCTCCCTGACTCTGCGGCAATATGGCGTCTTTAGTATCTCCTGCTGAACGCCCTTTTTATCCAGCATAAAATTCCGTTCAGAAGCGGATTAGTGGCACTCTGATAATAAGAAATCGCAAAGAAAAAAATTCTCCGGCGACGCGGTTTTTAACAGGTGTTCTATGCTTGAAATGAGGTGCTCCACACAGAGAGCGCCGACAACAATGAGGTGCGCGTATGGCGACGATCGATTCTATGAATAAGGACACCACACGTTTGAGCGATGGACCCGACTGGACGTTCGACCTGCTGGATGTTTATCTGGCAGAGATAGACCGGGTGGCGAAACTCTACCGGCTGGATACCTACCCGCACCAGATTGAAGTGATAACCTCAGAACAGATGATGGATGCCTACTCCAGCGTCGGCATGCCAATTAACTATCCGCACTGGTCATTCGGTAAAAAGTTTATCGAGACTGAACGGCTGTATAAGCACGGTCAGCAAGGACTGGCCTATGAAATCGTCATTAACTCTAACCCGTGTATCGCTTACCTGATGGAAGAGAACACCATTACCATGCAAGCGCTGGTGATGGCTCATGCCTGCTATGGGCATAACTCTTTCTTCAAAAACAATTACTTATTCCGTAGCTGGACCGACGCCAGTTCGATTGTCGATTATCTGATTTTTGCCCGTAAATATATTACCGAGTGCGAAGAGCGTTATGGCGTTGATGAAGTAGAACGGCTTCTGGACTCGTGCCACGCGCTGATGAACTACGGCGTGGACCGGTACAAACGCCCGCAAAAAATCTCGCTGCAAGAAGAGAAAGCCCGGCAGAAAAGTCGCGAAGAGTATCTGCAAAGTCAGGTCAATATGCTCTGGCGTACCCTGCCGAAGCGCGAGGAAGAGAAAACGGTTGCTGAAGCGCGCCGCTATCCGTCCGAACCACAAGAAAACCTGCTCTATTTTATGGAGAAAAATGCGCCACTGCTGGAATCATGGCAGCGTGAAATCCTGCGTATTGTGCGTAAGGTGAGCCAGTATTTTTATCCGCAAAAACAGACTCAGGTGATGAACGAAGGCTGGGCGACCTTCTGGCACTACACCATCCTTAACCATCTGTATGATGAAGGGAAAGTAACGGAACGTTTTATGCTGGAGTTTTTGCACAGCCACACCAATGTGGTCTTCCAGCCCCCCTATAACAGCCCGTGGTACAGCGGCATCAACCCGTATGCCCTCGGGTTCGCCATGTTCCAGGATATTAAACGGATTTGTCAGTCGCCAACGGAAGAAGACAAATACTGGTTCCCGGATATCGCCGGTTCCGACTGGCTGGAAACGCTGCATTTCGCGATGCGTGATTTCAAAGATGAGAGTTTTATCAGCCAGTTCCTGTCACCGAAAGTGATGCGTGATTTCCGCTTCTTCACCGTGCTGGATGACGATCGGCATAATTATCTGGAGATTTCCGCTATTCATAATGAAGAAGGTTATCGGGAGATCCGTAACCGGTTATCGTCGCAATATAACTTAAGTAATCTGGAGCCGAATATTCAGATCTGGAACGTGGATTTGCGCGGCGACCGTTCGCTGACGCTGCGTTATATTCCACATAATCGCGCACCGCTGGATCGGGGGCGCAAAGAAGTCCTGAAGCATGTGCATCGCCTGTGGGGATTTGATGTGATGCTCGAACAGCAAAACGAAGACGGCAGCATCGAGTTGCTGGAACGTTGCCCGCCAAGAATGGGAAATCTGTAAAAACAACAAAAAACCCCTCGTTTGAGGGGTTTGCTCTTTAAACGGAAGGGATTATCGCCCCTGAATGGCTAAATCACCCGGCAGATTTTTCTGCATCCGGTGCCAAATCTCGCCACTCTCATGCCCATAGCGACGCACTGTTTCGTACACCTGATCGTGCGCGCCTTCACTGCACAACGCCGACAGTTTGTGGTAGAAGCCCAGCGCCAGACTGCGCGCTTCCGGATTGGCGAAATAGTGACGACCAATACGCGTATACAGCCCTTTCATCCCGTTAAGAATCAGACCGTAAATCGGGTTGCCGGAAGCAAACGCCAGGCCGCGGAATATGTTGTAATCCAGCTCGGCAAAGGCATCGGCGTGATCGGCCACTTCATTAGCGGTAGCCAGCACTTCCTGCGCTTTATCGGGATGCTGACGAAACGCGGTGCGAATAAAAATAGTGGAAATATTGGTACGCACCGACAGCAAATTATCAATAAGCTGCGGCACACTTTCGTGATCCAGTCGCGCCAGTGTTTCAAGGATATTTAAACCGGAAGTTTCCCAGAAATTATTCACCTTCGTCGGCTTGCCATGTTGAATGGTCAACCAGCCATCTCGTGCCAGACGCTGTAACACTTCACGTAACGTAGTACGCGTTACGCCAATTAATTCTGAAAGTTCACGTTCTGCGGGCAAAATAGTCCCGGGAGGGAAGCGGTTATTCCAGATACTTTCAATAATGTACTCTTCCGCGAAACCCGCCGGGCTTTGCGCCTTAATGACCATAGTGAGATTTCCATAACACAGCAAAACAAAGTTGGACTCATCATACCAGAGGGCTAACTACGCTGATAGCAGACAAAAAGAAGAAAAAGGGATCAAGGCTTCATTTTCCGCATCTCTTTCCCCTTGACTATCAAGACTTGCCTCACTCCTGCCTGACCGTTAAGCTTTGCGTTTAAACATAAAAACATCATTGATTATTTGTAAGGTAAGGGAAACCATCATGGAGATCTCCTGGGGCCGCGCGCTATGGCGCAATTTTTTGGGCCAGTCCCCCGACTGGTACAAACTCGCCCTCATCATTTTCTTAATCGTAAACCCGTTAATTTTCCTCATCAGCCCTTTCGTCGCGGGCTGGTTGCTGGTAGCGGAATTTATTTTCACTCTGGCGATGGCCCTGAAATGCTACCCGCTGCTCCCCGGTGGTCTGTTGGCTATCGAAGCGGTATTCATCGGCATGACCAGCGCGGAACACGTCCGTGAAGAGGTGGCGGCAAATCTTGAAGTCTTGCTGTTACTGATGTTTATGGTGGCGGGTATCTATTTTATGAAACAGCTGTTGCTGTTCATATTTACCCGTTTGCTGTTAAGCATTCGCTCCAAAATGCTGCTGTCGCTCTCTTTTTGCGTGGCGGCTGCGTTCCTCTCCGCGTTCCTCGATGCCTTAACCGTCGTGGCGGTGGTGATCAGCGTTGCAGTCGGTTTTTATGGTATTTATCACCGCGTAGCCTCTTCCCGTACCGAAGACACCGACCTGCAAGACGATAGTCATATCGACAAGCATTACAAAGTGGTTCTGGAACAGTTCCGTGGCTTTCTGCGTAGCCTGATGATGCATGCCGGTGTCGGCACCGCATTAGGCGGCGTAATGACCATGGTGGGCGAACCACAGAACCTGATCATCGCTAAAGCGGCTGGCTGGCATTTTGGCGATTTCTTCCTGCGCATGTCGCCGGTGACCGTTCCGGTTCTGATTTGTGGCCTGTTAACCTGCCTGCTGGTAGAGAAGCTGCGTTGGTTTGGCTACGGTGAAACGCTGCCGGAGAAAGTCCGCGAAGTGTTGCAACAGTTTGACGATCAAAGCCGCCACCAGCGTACCCGTCAGGATAAAATCCGTCTGATTGTCCAGGCGATTATTGGCGTCTGGCTGGTGACTGCGCTGGCGTTGCATCTGGCGGAAGTTGGCTTGATTGGTTTGTCAGTCATTATTCTGGCAACATCATTGACCGGTGTCACCGATGAGCATGCTATCGGTAAAGCCTTCACCGAATCTCTGCCATTCACCGCACTGTTGACGGTGTTTTTCTCGGTAGTCGCGGTGATTATCGACCAACAACTGTTTTCGCCAATTATTCAGTTTGTGTTGCAGGCATCGGAACATGCTCAGCTGTCGCTGTTCTATATTTTCAACGGTCTGCTGTCATCCATTTCGGATAACGTCTTCGTGGGGACGATTTATATCAACGAAGCGAAAGCGGCAATGGAAAGTGGCGCTATCACGTTGAAGCAATACGAGCTGCTGGCGGTCGCCATTAATACCGGTACCAATCTGCCCTCCGTCGCTACGCCGAACGGTCAGGCTGCGTTCCTGTTCCTGCTGACCTCTGCACTCGCGCCATTGATTCGCCTCTCTTATGGCCGCATGGTGTGGATGGCCCTGCCTTACACCCTCGTCCTGACACTCGTCGGCTTGCTCTGCGTCGAGTTTACGCTTGCCCCTGTAACCGAATGGTTTATGCAAATGGGCTGGATAGCAACGCTTTGATAACAACTTACCGGGCATATAAATGCCCGGTTTGCCTTTTCGCCCGATAATTGTCCAATTGCGTCCTATTTTTGCTGCCTCCTGGTGGCGCAGCGAATGAATTGGTTTAAACTGCGCACTCTATGCATATTGCAGGGAAATGATTATGTTGCGATTTTTGAACCAATGTTCACAAGGCCGGGGCGCGTGGCTGTTGATGGCGTTTACTGCTCTGGCACTGGAACTGACGGCGCTGTGGTTCCAGCATGTGATGTTACTGAAACCTTGCGTGCTCTGTATTTATGAACGCTGCGCGTTATTCGGCGTTCTGGGTGCTGCGCTGATTGGCGCGATCGCCCCGAAAACTCCGCTGCGTTATGTAGCGATGGTTATCTGGTTGTATAGTGCGTTCCGCGGTGTGCAGTTAACTTACGAGCACACCATGCTTCAGCTCTATCCTTCGCCGTTTGCCACCTGTGATTTTATGGTTCGTTTCCCGGAATGGCTGCCGCTGGATAAGTGGGTGCCGCAAGTGTTTGTCGCCTCTGGCGATTGCGCCGAGCGTCAGTGGGATTTTTTAGGTCTGGAAATGCCGCAGTGGCTGCTCGGTATTTTTATCGCTTACCTGATTGTCGCAGTGCTGGTGGTGATTTCCCAGCCGTTTAAAGCGAAAAAACGTGATCTGTTCGGTCGCTAATCCATTCGGCGCTCCTGCGGGAGCGCTTTTTTCCTGCCGCTATATTTATTTGACCCGCAGTAAATCAGAACTTCGCGTTGTATAACGTGGTGAAAGCATGGCTCGCTTCATCTGCCATTGTTGCTGGATCCCCTGCCCGGCAAAATAGAGTGTTCCTCTGCCCTCTTTAGCATTCAGTGTATCCATTACCGTCATCAATTGCTCACTCCCGGGGCGCGGTGCGTTGTCATCGAATAAATTGAGCTGCGCGACTCCCTGACTGAAGAAATCCCCCAGCATCACGCCCGCTTTTTGGTAACGATGGCCCGCTTGCCAGATGGCATCCAGAGATCGCGTAGCAGCGTTAATGATATCCCTGCTGTCCTGAGTGGGCGTCAGCAGTTTTACCGACGCGCTATTGCCGTAATAAGGTTCATTGAGCGCAAATGGTGACGTCTTAATAAACGTGGAGATAAACCGACAATATTGATGCTCGCTGCGAAGTTTTTCCGCCGCCCGGGCAGCGTAACTACAAATGGCCTGCCGCATCGACGGATAATCCGTGATGCGTTCACCAAACGAGCGGGAACAGATAATTTCCTGCTTCGTCGGTGCAAACTCTTCCAGTTGCAAACAGGGTTCGCCGCGCAGTTCACGCACCGTTCTTTCGAGCACGACATTAAAATGTTTACGGATAAACCGGATATCTGTATCCGCCAAATCGAGAACGGTTTTGATCCCCATCGCGTCCAGTTTTTTGCTGATCCGCCGTCCAATCCCCCAGACGTCATCCACGGGGAGAGCAGACATTAATTTACGCTGGCGTTCCAGATTTGATAAATCCACCACCCCACCCGTCTGCCGCTGCCATTTTTTTGCCGCATGATTGGCAAGCTTAGCCAGCGTTTTGGTCTGGGCGATCCCCACGCCAACAGTAAGATGGGTACGTTGTAGCACCGTTGCGCGAATTTCTCTGCCAAAATCAGTCAGATCGCGACAATTACGCACACCTGTCAGATCGCAGAATGCCTCATCAATACTGTAAATCTCGACGCGGGGCGATAGCTCTTCCAGCGTCGACATCACCCGATTGCTCATGTCTGCGTAAAGCTCATAATTGCTGCTAAAGCAAACCACACCACAGCGACGAAACAGATCTTTTTGTTTGAACCAGGGATCGCCCATTTTAACGCCAAGCGCCTTTGCCTCAGCGTTTCGGGCGATAACGCAACCGTCATTATTCGATAGCACAACCACCGGTTTACCCCATAAATCAGGGCGAAACACCGTCTCACAGCTGGCATAAAACGCGTTTACATCACAGAGGGCAAACATCAGCGCATCGCCTTAACGACGTGGATCACCACACCAAAGACATCCAGCGTATCTTCGCTACTGATGGTAATGGGCGAGTACGCACTGTTCATGGGAATAAGCTGTACCGTCGGGCGTAGTTGCAATTTTTTCACCGTAAACTCGCCGTCAACAGCAGCGATGACAATATCACCATGGCTGGCGGTAATAGCGCTATCGACAATCAGTAAATCACCGTCACTAATTCCACCATCAATCATAGAATCACCACTTGCTTTGACGAAGTAAGTCGCGCTGGGATGCTGGATCAACAGTTGATTCAGATCGATGCGCTGTTCAACGTAATCTGCTGCCGGTGAAGGAAAGCCACACTGAACAAGATCGCTAAATAGCGGAAAAGTCACAATTTCGCGGAGATCCGCAGGCTTGATAAACAACATAATAATCTGCCTGAAGTTATACTGTTTTTATATACAGTAGTCTGTTCTTGCCAGCAGATCAATACTGATTCAGGCTATCAATATTTGTCGCTGCATAGACTGCTGATTTTTCGTTCTCTTATCCTGTGCTCACGTGGCCTTCTGGCGACGACGCTCATCCAGCAGAAATGAAAAATATCACCCGGCAAAAAAATAGAATAGAAGCACTCGCCATAATGACATTAAACATTGTTTGATATTTATCATATTAATAGAAATAAAGACATTGACGCATCCCGCCCGGCTAACTATGAATTAGATGAAGTAAAATTTATTAATAGTTGTAAAACAGGAGTTTCATTACAATTTATATATTTAAAGAGGCGAATGATTATGACTGAAATCGTTGCAGATAAAACGGTAGAAGTAGTTAAAAACGCAATCGAAACCGCAGATGGAGCATTAGATCTTTATAATAAATATCTCGATCAGGTCATCCCCTGGCAGACCTTTGATGAAACCATAAAAGAGTTAAGTCGCTTTAAACAGGAGTATTCACAGGCAGCCTCCGTTTTAGTCGGCGATATTAAAACCTTACTTATGGATAGCCAGGATAAGTATTTTGAAGCAACCCAAACAGTGTATGAATGGTGTGGTGTTGCGACGCAATTGCTCGCAGCGTATATTTTGCTATTTGATGAGTACAATGAGAAGAAAGCATCCGCCCAGAAAGACATTCTCATTAAGGTACTGGATGACGGCATCACGAAGCTGAATGAAGCGCAAAAATCCCTGCTGGTAAGCTCACAAAGTTTCAACAACGCTTCCGGGAAACTGCTGGCGTTAGATAGCCAGTTAACCAATGATTTTTCAGAAAAAAAACAGCTATTTCCAGTCACAGGTAGATAAAATCAGGAAGGAAGCGTATGCCGGTGTCGTCGCCGGTCCATTTGGATTAATCATTTCCTATTCTATTGCTGCGGGCGTAGTTGAAGGGAAACTGATTCCAGAATTGAAGAACAAGTTAAAATCTGTGCAGAATTTCTTTACCACCCTGTCAAACACGGTTAAACAAGCGAATAAAGATATCGATGCCGCCAAATTGAAATTAACCACCGAAATAGTCGCCATCGGGGAGATAAAAACGGAAACTGAAACAACCAGATTCTATGTTGATTATGATGATTTAATGCTTTCTTTGCTAAAAGAAGCGGCCAAAAAAATGATTAACACCTGTAATGAGTATCAGAAAAGACACGGTAAAAAGACACTCTTTGAGGTACCTGAAGTCTGATAAGCTATTATTCTCTCCATGTACTCAAGGTATAAGGTTTATCACATTTAAAAACACAGACGTTTTTTAAAGATTGAGAGTTACCTGTTGATAATAAGGTATCGGGTAACTCTCATTATGACAGAGCGCTTTCAAAAACAGGGCTACGAAATGGCGAGCATCCAGACGTATATTAAGAAAGCCCCCATCAACATCTATTAAATTTATCACTGCGCCCAGTCAGGTTTATTTAAGATATGATCCTGCCAGTCAATCACTTCTGATTCTTTCACTGCGATATGACGCACAGAGATACGTTCACCATGCATTGCCGCTTTCGAACCCGTAAGTAGCGGATGCCACGCAGGTAAATCTTTACCTTCCGCCAGCAACCGATAAGCGCAGGTCATTGGCAGCCATTCGAATGTTGGCAGATTTTCACGGGTTAATTTAATGCAGTCGGGTTCAAACTCGAAACGACGTTCGTAGTTCCGACATTGACAGGTTTTAATATTGAGCTGGCGACAGGCGACGTTAGTGAAGTAGATTTCGTCGGTGTCTTCATCCATCAGTTTATGCAGGCAACACTGACCGCAACCATCACACAACGACTCCCATTCCGCATCGCTCATTTCGTCCAGGGTTTTACTTTGCCAGAAAGGTACATCGCTCATCAGGTGTTCCGCCATTACGTTAAAACGCACCTTATAACCAGTCTGGCACAGCGATGCAAGTTTTGCCGCCGCTTTCAGGCGGCAAAAAGTATTACAAAACGCGAGTTGTCAAAGAATGCCCATCGAAAGTGACTGTCAGCTCATCACCGCTTTGCAACGGGCCGACGCCATCAGGCGTGCCTGTCAACACAACGTCACCGGCCTTGAGGGTAAAAAACTTGCTCATATAAGCGATCAGCGGAACGATTTTATGGATCATGTCCGCAGTCGTACCTTGCTGGCGTTGCTCGCCGTTTACGCTCAGGCCCAGCGTTGTATTTTGCGGGTCGCCGGTAAATTCCGCCGCGGGAATAAACCCGGAAAGCGGACAAGAGTTATCAAACGCTTTAGCCTTTTCCCACGGCTGCCCGGCTTTCTTCATTTTTCCCTGAACATCACGCAACGTCAGATCGAGCGCCACGCCATAACCGGCAATGGCTTTGCGGACATGCTCTTCCGTAGCCTGACGCAGCGTCGCGCCAATCAACACCGCCAGTTCGACTTCATGATGAACTGAACCGAAATCGGATGGGATCGCCAATGGCTGCCGCAGATCGCACAGTGCCGTTTCTGGTTTAATAAACAGCACTGGCTCTTCGGGCACTGCGCTGCCCATCTCTTTAATATGTTTGGCATAGTTACTGCCAACACAGACTACTTTACTCACCGGATAATCCAGCAGCGCACCTTGCCAGTTGTGATGTTGATACATAACGTTCCCCTCACCTTATCGTGGATATGAAAACCCGCGCCGACAAAGATAATGCCACCGCCGGATATCGGTTATTTGTTAGTGTCGTCTGTTTTCTGCCCCATGACGGAAAGATGTTGCTTCAGCAAATCTTCGGGTGGTGGCGGTAACTGCAAATAGTAACCTTGCTCGGTTAATGCCAGTTTAACCTTTTCAATATCAGCATTGACCAGTTTCTTCCGCCCATCCAACGGCAGAATCATCGCTAACTGAGGCTGACCAAAACCTTTCATCAGTTCCTCAGGAACACGCGAAAAATCGTCTTTTTTTTCGACATATAAATAGGTCTGGTCACGCTTGCTGCTTCGATAAATCACACAAAACATACTTTTACTCTTTAAGATGCCAGGTTTTGGCATAAGCTAACATCAATGAAACCCGCGCCACAAGCCAGCCAGCTGTAGATTTCTGCGGTTTGTTGAGTCCATGCCCCTTTATAAGTAATCCCCCCGGCAAAAAATGCCGCGCCGGGATTTTACCGAACGCAGAAAAGCCACTGGAATTCTCCCGTAAGGGATTGTTATATTATAACAGTTCATCGTACTCATTCTGAACAGGAGACTACCAATGAAAATCAAGAGCATCAGTAAGGCTGTATTGCTGTTTGCACTGCTAACCTCCACGAGCTTTGCTGCGGGTAAGAATGTCAATGTTGAGTTCAGAAAAGGCCATAGCAGCGCTCAGTACTCCGGCGAAATAAAGGGATACGATTACGATACATATACCTTCTATGCCAAAAAAGGTCAGAAAGTGCATGTGAGTATCTCTAATGAAGGCGCTGATACTTACCTCTTCGGGCCAGGAATCGATGATTCAGTTGATTTATCCAGATATTCCCCAGAACTCGATAGTCACGGACAATACTCACTCCCTGCTTCTGGCAAATATGAGCTGCGAGTGTTGCAAACCCGAAACGACGCCCGTAAAAACAAAACTAAAAAATATAACGTCGATATTCAAATTAAGTAAATGTCAACCGACGGGGACTCTCCCCGTCATAAACGTTAATGCCCCACTCCTCTCTGTCGCTCAAGAGGTTAATGACGAATAGAACATAATGTAAACAAGACATCACTCACGACACATAAATAACATCTTTGTGGTGGTTTGATTGATTTTTCCACTCCGCTTACCATCCACACCAAAATAACGATCATCACGACATAATTTTTCTTTAACATCGCAAAATACACCGTTAGCGAATGTAAATTCGCTGGGATCGTAGCCTTGTAATGATTGTAAGTTTTCAGCGGCTTTTTCGCCGAGATATTTCCTTGTTAACTCTGGGGAAATGCCATCTGAGTTCACACAAATATACGGGTCGCAAACAACGCCGCACGCCGGAGATTGAAGTCCGCCAGCGTCATTTCCAGACGCCATTGATGAGAACATCATCCCCACACCTGACAATCCGATATAAAAAATACGCATCATATTCATAGCACATCCTGATAATCCAACCGTACAACACTTATGCTCATTTCATCATCAATCCGTAATCAAAACCGCTGACCTGGACGAGTTACGATGACCTGACAGAAGTATCAGACGTCTTCTGCGGTTTCTATGATAGAGCAATTCTGTGGCGGATATTAAGATAACGGGTATCTGTTCTTTAATGATGCTGCAAAAAATGGAAAGTTAAGAAAGCCTGGCGTGGTGAAAAAATACACTTGTCTCAATACTGGATATTTAAACAGGTCTGGAGATGCTGTCACGATTAGGGTGCGGAAAAAGGAAGCGTAAATAAGAAGAATCAAAAGTACGACGGCAATGGGTTGATTGACAAGGGTATTTTTTAAGCTATGAATCAGCGCCATTTATCACAGAATAGACTTTTACTCTGAATAAATGGGAGGGTGACTTGCCTCAATATAATCCAGACTATAACATGCCTTATAGTCTTCGGAACATCATCGCGCGCTGGCGATGATTAATAGCTAATTGAGTAAGGCCAGGATGTCAAACACGCCAATCGAGCTTAAAGGCAGTAGCTTCACTTTATCTGTGGTTCATCTGCATGAGGCAGAACCTAAGGTTATCCATCAGGCGCTGGAAGACAAAATCGCTCAGGCCCCCGCATTTTTAAAACATGCCCCCGTTGTACTCAACGTCAGTGCACTGGAAGACCCGGTAAACTGGTCAGCGATGCATAAGGCGGTTTCGGCAACCGGTTTGCGGGTTATTGGCGTAAGTGGCTGCAAAGATGCGCAACTTAAAGCCGAAATTGAAAAAATGGGGCTGCCTATCCTGACGGAAGGAAAGGAAAAAGCGCCACGTCCAGCTCCCGCACCGCAGGCTCCAGCGCAAAATACAACGCCGGTCACAAAAACGCGTTTAATAGATACCCCGGTGCGTTCCGGTCAGCGTATTTATGCTCCACAATGTGATCTGATTGTTACAAGCCACGTTAGCGCTGGGGCCGAATTGATTGCCGATGGGAACATTCATGTCTATGGCATGATGCGCGGTCGTGCGCTTGCAGGGGCAAGTGGTGACCGGGAAACGCAAATATTTTGTACTAACCTGATGGCGGAATTGGTGTCCATCGCAGGTGAATACTGGCTGAGTGATCAAATCCCAGCAGAATTTTATGGCAAAGCGGCGCGACTGCAGTTAGTCGAAAACGCTTTGACCGTTCAACCGTTAAATTGATCCCTTTTTAACAAGGAATTTCTATGGCACGCATTATTGTTGTTACTTCGGGCAAAGGGGGTGTTGGTAAGACAACCTCCAGCGCGGCCATCGCCACTGGTTTGGCCCAGAAGGGAAAGAAAACTGTCGTGATAGATTTTGATATCGGCCTGCGTAATCTCGACCTGATTATGGGTTGCGAACGCCGGGTCGTTTACGATTTCGTCAACGTCATTCAGGGCGATGCAACGCTAAATCAGGCGTTAATTAAAGATAAGCGTACTGAAAATCTCTATATTCTTCCGGCATCGCAAACACGCGATAAAGATGCCCTCACCCGTGAAGGGGTCGCCAAAGTTCTTGATGATCTGAAAGCGATGGATTTTGAATTTATCGTTTGTGACTCCCCGGCAGGGATTGAAACCGGTGCGTTAATGGCACTCTATTTTGCAGACGAAGCCATTATTACCACCAACCCGGAAGTCTCCTCAGTACGCGACTCTGACCGTATTTTAGGCATTCTGGCGTCGAAATCACGCCGCGCAGAAAATGGCGAAGAGCCTATTAAAGAGCACCTGCTGTTAACGCGCTATAACCCAGGCCGCGTAAGCAGAGGTGACATGCTGAGCATGGAAGATGTGCTGGAGATCCTGCGCATCAAACTCGTCGGCGTGATCCCAGAGGATCAATCAGTATTGCGCGCCTCTAACCAGGGTGAACCGGTCATTCTCGACATTAACGCCGATGCGGGTAAAGCCTACGCAGATACCGTAGAACGTCTGTTGGGAGAAGAACGTCCTTTCCGCTTCATTGAAGAAGAGAAGAAAGGCTTCCTCAAACGCTTGTTCGGAGGATAAGTTATGGCATTACTCGATTTCTTTCTCTCGCGGAAGAAGAACACAGCCAACATTGCAAAAGAACGGCTGCAGATTATTGTTGCTGAACGCCGTCGCAGCGATGCAGAACCGCATTATCTGCCGCAGTTGCGTAAAGATATTCTTGAGGTCATTTGTAAATACGTACAAATTGATCCTGAGATGGTAACCGTACAGCTTGAGCAAAAAGATGGCGATATTTCTATTCTTGAGCTGAACGTGACCTTACCGGAAGCAGAAGAGCTGAAATAAGCCCGCTGTAAAAGCGCATTTATCTTCAAGGCAGAGTTATCTCTGCCTTGAGTTTTTCATCCCTCTCATCCACGTTGTGGTAAAGCGGCGAGTATTCTTGCTGATACTCCTCATTGCTATTTCCACCTCCCCCTTTACACCTTAAGGCTGTTCCCACGCACAAAACAAAATGTTTATGCCTGGTTGAGTAAATAACCTTATTGTTTGTATGGATATACTGGGAGATGATAACCCCGCAATTTCATTATTCATTGTTCTCCCATAGGATGAGGTTTCCCGCCGTAACTGGCGGGCTTTTTTTGCCCCAGAATTTTCCCTTTCAACATCCTGTAAACGAAAACTGCGCCGAAGCGCAGTTTAATCGTTGATGGTCAGAACGACCAGTTCACACCAGCCACCGCGTTCCACGGGGATTCCACACCGGCACCATGGCTATACCCTACCCCGAGATGTCCGCTAAACGTACTGCTGAATGAGGCTTTAATACCTGCCTGGTATATTCCACGTCTGCCCGACAAATCATTGACGAAATTACCGTCATTATTCACCTTCACCCGGTTATCATCGACAAATTCTTTGCGCACAGCCGCCTTCAGCCAGGGTTCATTTCCATACCGTTCCCCAGGCGCATGTTGTAACTCAGCGTTGCACCCAGTTCACGATATATACTGCGGGTATCGACTGATTTCGATTCCATGCCATTGGATAAATGATAGTAGCGTCTAAGTGACCTAAGCTCTGCTGCAACATCAGCCCGCAGGCACCAGACCAGGGGATTCATCCTGAAGAGACAGCGCAGGTGTATTGTGTTCACCGCTCACCAAAGACATCATGATGAAATGATGATATCCCGCATAAGAAAGAGGCATTTTTTACACGCAGTGCGCTGAAGTGTAGTTGGATAAAAAATCACTCTTTTCAGATAATACTGTCGTACGCTTATCTTTCGACAATGAGGCCGTCGGCAAAATAAAATGACTAATGTAATCGTTGCTGATGAATATCTTCTGCTCACATAAAAATCACACAATAATATTGATAAATCAGATTATCTTACCTTTACAACATTGCGTTAACAGTCAATGACACTTCTTGAATAAATATATTGTCAATCAATGAGTTATTCCTCATTTAAGATTATTCTCATTCACGTAAAAAACATAATTCCTATCATCACAGCCACGCTCATTTTGAATTATCTGAATAATAGCGAGCGTTCTTTAGTTAAGCAGATCTTAATTGAAGACGAAATTATTGTGTGTGCAACTTACTTAATACCGGACATCTAAGTTGAAGAAAAAAATACTTGCCTTCGGGCTTATCTCAGCATTGTTCTGCTCCACGCCAGCGATGGCGGATATGAACCGCACCACGAAAGGTGCATTGCTAGGCGCAGGCGTTGGTTTACTTACTGGCAATGGTGTTAATGGCGTACTGAAAGGTGCAGCTGTTGGCGCTGGTGTTGGTGCAGTAACAGAAAAAGGCCGCGACGGTAAAAATGCGCGTAAAGGTGCAAAAGTGGGTGCCGCCGTTGGTGCTGTCACTGGCGTTCTGACCGGCAATGGCCTCGAAGGGGCGATTAAAGGTGCCGTGATTGGCGGTACGGGTGGTGCAATTCTGGGTAAAATGAAATAAGGAATGATGATGAAAAAATTTGCTTTACTGGCGGGCCTGTTTGTTTTCGCACCAATGACCTGGGCGCAGGACTACAATATTAAAAACGGTTTGCCGTCAGAAACCTATATTACTTGCGCAGAAGCCAACGAAATGGCAAAAACTGACAGCGCACAGGTTGCAGAAATTGTTGCGGTAATGGGTAATGCCAGCGTTGCCAGCCGTGATTTAAAAATTGAGCAATCTCCGGAACTGAGCGCCAAAGTGGTAGAAAAACTGAATCAGGTTTGCGCTAAAGACCCGCAAATGCTGTTGATCACGGCAATTGATGACACCATGCGTGCTATCGGCAAAAAATAATATTTCATATGTACCGCGTCGATGAATACGACGCGGTTTTTTAGCTAACGGCGGGATCAGAACTTATATTTCAGGCCCACCATCACTGCGGTGTCATTGTAGCCATTATCACCCAGCTGCACGCCCACATTCCCCAGACGCTGGCCGCTGGATTCAGGTTGCCATTTACGCCAAGTTTAATTTCCCCCAAATTACTCGCCCCATCTTGTTCGACTTTCACACCGTTCATTGAGACAGCAAAATCTTTACTGTTATGGATCCAGTTCATTTCAACAAAAGGTTCAAAGTCGTCACCGTGCGGACCGCTGTTTTTCTCCTGAGTACGAATAAAGGTGCGGAAGCCGAGTCGGGTCTGGATGTTGTTATTTGCGTCATTCTCAATACGTGAGCCATTGGCTTCCGTGTGCGCATTATGATCGACGCCCATCCAGATAGCCTGTGCCTGTGGCTGGAAGATCCACGTATATTTCGCCGCTTCCAGACCAAAGGATTTATTCAGGGCAAAACCGTAACCCGCTTCCAGCGAGACGGTTGCACCTTTCGCGCTATAGGATTCATAGGCTAATTCATCCCCTTTCACCGAGTTTTTAAACCAGCTATATTGCGCCCAGGAGTCAATGTATGCGCCTTTTTTACTGATGTCATCGGCAAACCAGGTGGCATACAGCCCTGCGCTATAGCCTCTGACACTCCCTTTCGAACGATAATCCGACACGCTGGAATGAGTTAAGTTGTAGTCGCGGGCATAACCAGCCATCACTCCCAAACGCCAACTGTCACTATCGGTAAAACCACCGGTTAACAGATCGCCCCCTAACTGCGAGACGTAGCGATGCGAGGTCGTTCTCAACTGTCCGTTGCTGTCACGCCAGGCATTATGCCCGCCAATTTGACGTAGCCAAAGTCGGCTTGAACGCTCCTGTTCAGTTACAGGATCGATGTAGCGCGTTTCACCCGCACGGTCGTTCAGACGCATAACAAAAAGAGTGTTAGCAGCTGCCAGGTTAGCGACGTAACTTCCAGCTTCGGGGCGCAGGACGGGGGTAGGCGTTTCTGTTGATTCTGAATTTCCCTCTGAGCTGTTATCCTCCTCATTCACTGACTGATAACTTGTCAAATCCCAGTTTTTGCCTTGTTGTTTTAGTTGATATTCGAAAGCTCCAGCTGCAATCCTTGCATCACCTTATCTGAAGGCATCTGCTGGAGATTCATCGCCATTCACAGTTATGAGTTCGATCCCGTTTAGCGTGGCCGCGCCGCTTCCTCCAGCATTTTTCACATAGACGGTAGTTGAACCCGAAGTATTACCCTCAACAATAAGTCTGTCCGTAGCCGATTTATCATCACCTAATACGGTGCGGATATTAAGCTGACCATTATTACCGACATAATTACCTTTTACGGTTAATGTTTTTCCTTGGGTAAATGTTTGACCATCATCATACGAAAGATTGATAATACTGTCTGAATTAGTCAGATGGGTAACAACGGAGTCATCTTTCATATTCCAGATTGTATTTTCTGAAAGCTTCAGCGTGGTTGTGCCGCTGACGAGTTTAGTCGCTCCATTTAGAATAGAGTCGGACGAAATTATGTTTAAGTCACCTCCAGTATTATTAACCAGAACATTATTACCAGGTGTGATAATACTTCGATTAAGAATACTTACATCCGTTGTAGTTTTGTTAACATCAATACTATCCAAAGCACTTGAAAGTTCAACACTTAATAGTGCTATTTTGGCTTGAGAATCGATATTTGATGCATCAATTGATATTCCTTTATCTTGTTTTGATACCGCGGTGACATTGGAAAAAAATAACTCTCCACCATTGTATATTTTTGCAATGGGGGCTTTAGTGCCTGTTGTTGTAATAGAACTATTTTTTATATCAATGTTACCTTGTCGAATAGCAACTGCATAACTTCCATCAGCCACAGTTTCAAGTGCCACATAATCTAAATTAATATATGCTTTTTTCCCATTAGCATAAGCACCATAGCTATTAATGCCATTAGTTGTTATGGAACCACCATTCATTTTTAAATCAGCACGGCTAATAACTTCGTAACTGTTAGAATCACTAACTTCATCATCTACAGCATCGACACATGTTCGAGACTCTCCAGGACTTGAACATGCAAGAACACCTACTGCATTTTCCCCAGAGGTAACAATGTTCGTTTTATCTGTGGTTTCAAGACGGGTGTTATTTACCATCTTTTCAGAATCATTAACCTGGCTTAAAAGTCCCGCTGAATATGCCCCACCCGACTCGACTGAATTATCACCATTCATAAAGATGGTGCCACCAAATTCACTGACTACTGCGCTGGCTGTTATCCCTCCATTTTCTTTGTCAGATACGCTTCCAGAGGTCTTAATATCGCTATCGCTTATATATAATACTTTGTTTTGACTATCAACAGAAATACCATAAGATCCATCACCACTAGTCATCACACTGGCATTATTTATATATCCAGTTACACCGTCATCCACTTTCACAGCATGGCTTTCGTCTTCAGTGGTTAGATACTCTCCATTACTTATCGGATTATTATCTTTGATTTCAATCGGCGATTCTTCATCAGTCATATAGGAAATTATACTATAATCATCCAACAATTGTGTTGCATATGCATTACCCACCGCCAGAGCAATAAGTCCCAAACTAAACCCGGGGAGTTTTTTCAGTTTCATAGATTAACCATCCATTCATTGGATTAACAAACATTCCTGGTCAAATAACCTATGAGCTCAGATTACCAAAACGGAGGGTAAAGACAAAAACAAAAGCACAAAAAATTTAAATAGATAAACAGCGACAATATATAAATGATAAATAAGTCGGCATTATCATTTTTCACCTTATTTTCATGACATTGATCACTTTGAGGTGACGATTTTGTTTAACAAATAACTCTTCGACATCAAAATTGTTAATAGTTGCGATGAGGATTATTTCGGTGATATATAAAAACAACCGTGATAACACCAGGGTTGACAACTATTTGCGCAATAATGCCTTTCCTTCAATGATCCAGGCGTTCACTGCCAGCAACCCATTCAGCCGCATACTGACAGTGAGAAACTGAAAGATTATTGCTGATCCCTGTGGTTGACGAGTCTTTCTCTTAATCGATTAACCAGATTGATCGCCAGCCAAACAAGGGCATTAAGCAAATTTATCGTCACAAGCACTTCTCCCAGCCCGGTACTGGGTTTTGCAATAAGGATGACCAGGAGGGTGATCAGCATAAATGCAATGGAAAATATGATATAGAGAGTGAAATAATCCAGATTATTACTATTGTTCATGCTACTAATGGCAATCCTGTCAAAACTTTCAAACAATTATAGCAAACAAAATAATGAACAATAGTAACAAGAGGCAACGAGCTAATTAGCTGTCTATAATTACACCGCACTATGGCCTTGCTGATCAATTTTCACTCAACCACAACCTTCACCTTCGGTTTAGAAAGGATAATTTTGACCAGGTCGATGTATGTAACAGGTTTATAGAAATAATAACCCTGCTGAAATGTGATATTATTTTGGTTCAGATAGTCAAGTTGTTCTTTCGTTTCGACACCTTCAGCGACGATACTGATCGAAAGTTTACGCGCCAGATCCAATACACAATCCAGAATTCGGGTTGATTCTGGATCTGCGTTTACGCGGCCAACGAAACTGTGATCAATTTTGATATAATCAATATGCAGGTCATGAAGATAAGAAAGCCCTGAGTAGCCAGTACCGAAATCATCCAGTGCGATGACAAAACCATTTTCATGCAGTATGTTCAACCGCTGAACCAGACTTTCATCAACATTCAATGGCTCACGCTCGGTGACTTCCAGAACAAGGTTTAAATCGCGGCGGGTAAAACTGTCACGGAAATTTAAACACTCGTCGACAAACGTCGGCGAAATAATATGCGAAGCGCTAAAATTAATTCCAATATGAAAACCTTCCGGCAATTTACTCGCGATAGCGTTCATCTGTCTGGCAACCTGATTCATCAGGCTTTGCGTAAGCGGAACGATTAATCCGGATTTTTCAGCAAGTGGAATAAATGCCGCGGGTGATATATATCCACCGTGAGGTTGTTTCCAGCGGGCTAACACCTCAACTCCCCGCAATGTCCCTTCCCGACCATTTACCACAGGTTGGTAAAAAGGGACGATCTCCCCATTATTTATTGCCCGTCGCAGGATCTCTTCAGGCGTTGCGCTTTTATTGAAATATCTATCAAGCAGGAAGGCAGCGGCGCAGGCGATTAACAGAATAAATATTAAAATCCCAAAGCCTTTATCGATAAGTCTGTAGAAGCTAAAGAGTGGCGGCGGGTTAAAGATAATAGTGAAATGATATTTTGTGGAGTGAACCTTCTCGGTATAGGGATAATGTCCATTAAGCGTCATCACATCACCCGTTGGTCCAATAATGTCATCCGCCACGCGTAATACATACCTTACCCCTTTCAAGGGTACATTAAGTGCCCCACGAATATGCTGATCGCTTATCGTAACCAAAATGCGCGTATCTGCAAATTGGTTCTGATAGAGCAGGATAGGTAATCTATTAACGGTGTCGATTGCTGGAGCCAACAGTAAATTACTGTCCGGGAAAACAGGAATACGAGACAACAGGACCCGATTCCCAGGCAGGGATGTACACCAGACTATTCCCTGTTTGAGAATGATGATTGTGCGCAGGTGAGGTTTCAGAGCTGCTTCAGTGCCAAGCTGATATTGCTCCTCGAGGTTGCATTCCTTCCCGGCAATGTTAACCGCTGTTTGAGTCGCTTGTGACGCTTCTTCAAGTATATGATTGATATTGTTGGCGGCATATCTCGCTCCCGCCAGGTACTCTGCTTTTGCGGAATACCAGAGCTGGATGTTCAAAATAGCGACACCGGTAATAAACAAGCATATCGCAACGAGGATGGGTATGAGTGTATTGCGCATTTGCTTGTCCCGGCCAAAGGGTTTAATACATGAAAATGCCATTCATTCGCTCGCGCTGGCATCTACAGAGAGCATGGTAGAGAGCATAAGAAATATCCACGCCGAAGATAAAATTTTCTCCATCTTGATCTAACCCATTAATTATTGAGCATAATGTAGGCAGTACAAAATAAGTTAGGCGGGATATCAGGCGTCAAGAATGGAGAGCGAGAACTCTCCATTCTTGACACCTGATATTGCGGACATAATAAGAAAGCATAACGCCTGAAATGCTCACTTTGCATCAGCATGGTGATACAGCTGATGTTTATTCTAAAACCTTACTCAAGTTCTAAGAGAGCACGGATTCCCTGTCATTAATAATGATATCCGTTAGTGTAGTCTTATGCATTTCAATGTACTGCAATATTTGCAGATAGAGATCAGAAAGAATCACACTGGTTTCATCTTTTAAACGCAAGCGTAAAGCCTGATCAATAATATGACTATCAACATACCCATGCGTCATGAACACCTCCCTCTCGAGATTTTTAAACAAAGCACATTGAAAAATAAATCTCTCTGGGATTGAATTATTCATGTCAGCCTCGTAGAAATATTAACCCAATAAAATTATGCTGTGTATAGTCTAAAGCGACAGACAAAAATAAGATGAATGAGTTTTCTATAAACTTATACTTAATAATTAGAAGTTACATATCATCAGCTGTGTATCGCAACACGATTTCCAGTGTTTTTCTAATCACATCAGCTTTGAGAATATCACTTGTTGTTTCCAAGGAGTGTATCAGACTTAAGATAATATTTTTATTATTAACATTATCGCCTGAAAGCATTAAATTGGTGACAGCCTGCCCTAACACTGCTGACTCTTCTTCTAACAAATTACCCGAACTGCGAAAGTAACTTGCTAACGCTTTATCAGTTATTGCATTATGAATTGTAGTATCTTCAAGCATGGTAACCTCTCATCTTACTTATGAAATTTTAATGTATTCTGTTTATTTTCTTACCATTGAACATACTTTTATTGTCAGCTGTCGCTGTTCTTCGGTTTGGCCCTCCTGAATCACTATTGCTAAAATCACGAATTATGCTGTCAATTAAATCGCGTCGGAAAGCATCTTCCTCAGCCGATTTCATTACGAGTAATTGCTTAATAAGAGTCTGCAATGAAAAATTTATCTTCATGCGCAGTATCTGGAGCACCGCCTGGCCAGTAATTTCATATTTTATACGTTCATTATCAGATGTCTTCATAACGACTTCATAGCTAACCTGTTAAATAATCAGGCTGTTGCATTATTCAAAAAGCAACCCAATTAGTGCATTATAATGTTTCTGTTCCTCTTCCCCAGTCGCGTGTTCCAGTCGGCAAAGAAGTTTGGCACAAAGCGACTTTCGACTCAGATTACGTCCATCTTTCAAAATCTCAGTCACAATTTCCCCGAGAGTTTCCTGCTGAGTAGGCAAGTTAGCTTTTGCAAAGTAACGAGTGATTGCTCCCGCAGAATCTAAAGTCACTGAATTTTGATGCATGCTACGCCTCTGTTAAAAATGTTAATCAATGTTAAGTGAGGTAACAATAGCAAACTTGTACGAAATATGTGTACAGAATGATAAATTAATTTTTTGCAATTAGTACTAATGCATATAAAACAATGTGTTATGATAAAACATATTGCATCATTTAACTGACAATCTATACAAGATTTTTCGCCAACTCGTGTTCAACTTTTTCCATTTTTTATCAATGTAAAGAAACGGTTATGTTTTGGTATTAAAAGAAAGACACAAGAAGATATGTCTGTTACCGTCTTACTCTCGCCTCACCCATTACCCTGGATTGTTAATGCTTACCACCCTTATTTATCGTAGCCATATACGTGACGACGAACCTGTCAAAAAAATCGAAGAAATGGTTTCGATAGCAAATCGCAGGAACATGCAGTCTGACGTAACAGGGATCTTACTGTTTAATGGTTCTCATTTTTTCCAGCTTCTGGAAGGTCCGGAAGAACAGGTTAAAATGATATATCGGGCTATATGCCAGGATCCACGGCACTATAATATTGTTGAGCTGCTGTGCGATTACGCGCCTGCTCGCCGTTTTGGCAAAGCGGGAATGGAATTATTTGATTTGCGCCTGCACGAGCGAGATGACGTTTTACAGGCCGTATTCGACAAAGGCACATCAAAATTTCAGCTAACTTATGATGACAGAGCGCTACAATTTTTTCGTACTTTTGTCCTTGCAACCGAACAATCAACCTATTTCGAGATCCCTGCCGAAGACTCCTGGCTTTTTATCGCTGACGGATCTGATAAAGAACTTGATTCCTGTGCCCTTTCACCAACTATAAACGACCACTTTGCCTTTCATCCTATTGTCGATCCCTTATCGCGGCGGATAATCGCTTTTGAAGCCATTGTGCAAAAAAATGAAGATAGCCCATCAGCCATAGCGGTTGGGCAGCGTAAAGACGGGGAAATCTACACAGCGGATCTCAAAAGTAAGGCGCTTGCATTCACGATGGCACACGCACTTGAGCTCGGTGATAAAATGATTTCAATCAATCTATTACCTATGACCCTGGTTAACGAACCTGACGCAGTCTCTTTTTTACTTAATGAAATAAAGGCCAATGCTCTGGTGCCTGAACAAATCATCGTTGAATTTACTGAAAGTGAAGTCATATCTCGGTTTGATGAGTTTGCCGAAGCGATTAAATCGCTAAAGGCTGCTGGTATCAGTGTAGCAATTGATCATTTTGGCGCAGGTTTTGCTGGTTTGTTACTCCTGTCACGCTTCCAGCCTGACAGAATTAAAATCAGTCAGGAATTGATTACCAATGTTCATAAAAGTGGGCCACGGCAGGCAATTATTCAGGCGATCATAAAATGCTGTACATCACTTGAAATTCAAGTCAGTGCTATGGGCATGGCAACACCAGAAGAGTGGATGTGGCTTGAATCCGCAGGAATTGAGATGTTTCAGGGAGATCTGTTTGCTAAAGCTAAATTGAATGGTATCCCTTCCATAGCGTGGCCAGAGAAAAAATAATTTTCAGCACATTCTTTCACATGATTTCAGTAAATCATCGTGAAAATGAATACGTTACGTTTAAATTTAATCCACATTAAAAATAATGTTTCATCCAATTTAGCTGAAATCTTATTTATACTTTGTACAATTTTAGCGTATATTGTACAAAGTATTATTGGGTCGTGTACAGGCGACGGAGATTTGTGACCGCAAGGAGGAATTGTGGCTTATTACAGCATTGGTGATGTTGCTGAACGTTGCGGGATTAATCCTGTCACTCTCCGGGCCTGGCAACGCCGCTACGGTTTGTTAAAACCACAGCGCAGTGAAGGCGGACACCGACTCTTTGATGAAGAAGACATACAACGCATCGAAGAGATCAAGCGTTGGATAAGTAATGGCGTCCCTGTAGGCAAAGTTAAAGCATTACTGGAAACCACCAGCCAGGATACGGAAGATGACTGGAGCCGCCTGCAAGAAGAGATGATGTCAATTCTTCGCATGGCTAATCCTGCCAAACTACGCGCGAGAATTATTTCACTGGGTCGAGAGTACCCAGTAGATCAATTGATTAATCATGTTTACCTTCCTGTTCGCCAGCGTCTCGTGCTTGATCACAACACCTCCCGCATTATGAGCAGTATATTTGACGGCGCATTAATTGAATACGCAGCAACCTCGCTTTTCGAAATGCGCCGTAAGCCCGGTAAAGAAGCCATTCTGATGGCGTGGAATGTTGAAGAGAGAGCACGATTGTGGCTGGAAGCATGGCGTTTATCATTGTCAGGATGGCACATTTCTGTTCTTGCTGATCCCATTGAATCGCCGCGCCCGGAACTGTTCCCGACGCAAACATTGATTGTCTGGACAGGCATGGCACCAACGAGAAGGCAAAACGAACTTTTACAACACTGGGGTGAGCAAGGTTATAAAGTCATCTTTCATGCCCCCTAATTTCACCTTTATCCCGCCCCTTAGACAGAATGTTATAATCTGAACCCACAACAGCGTTTGTACCGGAGCTGGTCCGTTGCAAAATGCTCACCGGGAGAATTCAGATATTCCCTCTATCACACTCTGTACATATCACAGCCAAAGGACAGACCAGATTGAAGTGGTAAAACCGATCGTGCACACTACGCAGTCTCACAACTAACAAGAGGTTATTATCCTGATGGATCAGGTCGTTGTTTTTCAAAAGATGTTTGAGCAAGTGAGAAAAGAGCAAAACTTCTCCTGGTTTTATTCAGAATTAAAACATCACCGTATTGCACATTACATTTATTATCTGGCTACGGATAACATCAGAATTATTACTCACGATGATACGGTTTTGTTATTAAGAGGAACCAGGAACCTGTTAAAAGTTAGTACGACCAAGAACCCTGCTAAAATAAAAGAGGCCGCATTGCTTCATATTTGCGGAAAATCTACATTTCGGGAATACTGTTCAACACTGGCAGGCGCGGGCGTTTTCCGGTGGGTTACTGATGTTAATCATAACAAACGCAGTTACTACGCCATTGATAATACGCTTTTATATATTGAAGATGTAGAAAATAATAAACCATTAATCTAGCTAAAGTTGGATACTTAAGAAATGCTTCATAATTCAGTAAGGCATTAGCATAATGGAAATAAAAGTGCAGAGACTATCTCTATGGATGATTAATACTGTCTTTTTATTGTCACCCATAAATAATCACCAGACTAATACTATCAACTTGATATTTGAAATGTGATCACTTGACTTTTGATACGTTATTTTATAACGGTTAACATATTTATAAAAACAACGGCCGTGCCACACGTCCGTTTCAATACTTAACGCACATGTATTTTGGTTTAGTCATCATCCGGTTATATGTATTTTAGCCAGGAACAGGTTAAATCATTCCTATATAACTCAAAAATTGAAACCTTATTCTCATGTCATGCTTATATTCATTATTATCGTTATATAAAAAGGCAACCATAATATTTAGCAAATTGGCACAAAGTAGCATAAAGGCTATGTTTTAATTACAGGATGTTCAGTCATTTGAATGTATAACATTATAGCTAAACAAATCTAAAACGAAGTCAATAATTTATTGCTTTCACAAAATCTCATTTTGTTTAACATCCATTGAGATTCCTTGCTTTAAATTTTATTTTATATAAGCCATCATTTTAATTAATTTATTTTTTTGAGGGGGGGGGTAATATACTCATATGCAAAATCAAGAAATAAACATCCTAATGAACCATATTAAATACCGTGGGATAAGACATAACAAATGAAGTGGATAGTAATTGACACGGTAATTCAACCTACATGTGGTATATCTTTTTCAGCCATATGGGGTAATATGAAAATGATCATCTGGTATCAATCTACTATATTTCTCCCTCCTGGCAGTATATTTACACCGGTTAAGTCTGGTATTATCCTTAAGGATAAAGAATATCCTATTACTATTTATCACATCGCACCATTCAACAAGGATTTATGGAGTTTACTCAAAAGCAGTCAAGAGTGTCCTCCAGGAGAAAGCAAAATAACAAATAAATGTTTACATAATAGTTGCATTATAAAAATATGCCCATATGGGCTCAAGTAATGGGCTTCATATAAATATGCTCGATATGCTATTAATAATATCCACATAAATAAAACAACGGGCGTGTTATACGCCCGTTTCAATATTTAACACATGGAGAGATTACATGTTTTCGATGATCGCTTCACCAAACTCTGAACATTTCAGCAGCTTAGCGCCTTCCATCAGACGTTCGAAGTCATAAGTTACGGTCTTGGCATTGATTGCGCCTTCCATACCTTTAACAATCAGGTCAGCCGCTTCAGTCCAACCCATATGGCGCAGCATCATCTCAGCGGAGAGAATAATAGAGCCAGGATTTACTTTGTCCTGACCGGCATATTTCGGCGCAGTACCGTGGGTGGCTTCAAACAGGGCGCATTCGTCACCGATGTTTGCACCAGGGGCGATACCGATACCGCCAACCTGCGCTGCCAGGGCGTCAGAAATGTAGTCACCGTTCAGGTTCATACAGGCGATAACATCATATTCAGCCGGACGCAGCAGGATCTGTTGCAGGAATGCATCAGCAATCACGTCTTTAATGACGATCTCTTTGCCAGTGTTCGGGTTTTTAACTTTCAGCCACGGGCCACCGTCGATCAGTTCACCGCCAAACTCTTCACGCGCCAGCTGGTAGCCCCAGTCTTTAAACGCTCCTTCGGTGAACTTCATGATGTTGCCTTTGTGCACCAGAGTCACAGAGTCACGATCGTTAGCAATTGCGTATTCGATCGCTGCACGAACCAGACGTTTGGTGCCTTCTTCCGAACACGGCTTAATACCGATACCACAATGTTCCGGGAAGCGAATTTTCTTCACCCCCATCTCTTCACGCAGGAATTTAATCACTTTCTCGGCGTCGGCAGAGTCTGCTTTCCATTCGATACCCGCATAAATGTCTTCCGAGTTTTCACGGAAGATAACCATATCGGTCAGTTCAGGGTGTTTAACCGGGCTTGGAGTGCCCTGATAGTAACGTACCGGACGCAGGCAGATGTAGAGATCCAGTTCCTGGCGCAGGGCAACGTTCAGAGAGCGAATACCGCCACCAACCGGAGTGGTCAGCGGACCTTTAATGGCAACGCGATATTCACGAATCAGATCAAGAGTTTCAGCAGGCAGCCAGACGTCCTGACCATAAACCTGTGTGGATTTTTCACCGGTGTAAATTTCCATCCAGGAGATTTTACGCTCGCCTTTATAGGCTTTCTCGACTGCAGCGTCGACCACTTTCAGCATGGCTGGGGTTACATCTACACCGATTCCATCACCTTCAATGTAAGGGATAATCGGATTTTCAGGAACGTTGAGTTTGCCGTTTTGCAGGGTGATCTTCTTGCCTTGTGCCGGAACAACTACTTTACTTTCCATTCACCTCTCCTTCGAGCGCTACTGGTTTGCTCGTCTGCCACCACGTTGCATATGCGTTTGCGTCCTGCGATACGGATGCTTTAGAGCAATTTTTTGTTAATGATTTGTAATTGGCTTGTCAATACTACCCTATTGTTTGCCGTCATGAAAGATGCGCGTTATTAGGCTATAATGCGGCAATTCATAATCTCTGAAAATATCATGCAAAAAACTTCTTTTAGAAATCACCAGGTTAAGCGATTCAGCTCGCAACGTTCTACCAGGCGTAAACCTGAAAACCAGCCCACGCGTGTGATCCTGTTCAATAAACCCTACGATGTTCTTCCGCAGTTCACCGATGAAGCCGGACGCAAAACATTAAAAGAATTCATCCCGGTTCAGGGCGTTTATGCAGCAGGTCGCCTTGACCGCGATAGCGAAGGGTTGCTGGTGCTGACCAATAACGGCGCGTTGCAGGCGCGTTTAACCCAGCCGGGTAAACGCACCGGAAAAATCTATTATGTGCAGGTGGAAGGTATTCCCACACAAGACGCACTTGAAGCCTTGCGCAATGGCGTAACCTTAAATGATGGCCCTACCCTGCCCGCCGGCGCGGAGCTGGTTGACGAACCCGCGTGGTTATGGCCGCGGAATCCACCAATTCGTGAACGCAAAAGTATTCCCACCAGCTGGCTGAAGATCACCTTATATGAAGGACGTAATCGCCAGGTGCGCCGCATGACCGCCCATGTTGGCTTCCCCACGCTGCGACTGATTCGCTATGCGATGGGTGATTACTCTTTGGATAATCTTGCCAATGGCGAATGGCGAGAAGTGACAGATTAAGGATGCAAAATGTTTAAACCGCACGTTACCGTTGCTTGCGTGGTGCACGCAGAAGGCAAATTTTTAGTCGTTGAAGAGACGATTAATGGTAAAGCGTTATGGAACCAACCTGCCGGGCATCTGGAAGCCGATGAAACCTTAGTGGAAGCCGCCGCCCGTGAACTGTGGGAAGAAACCGGCATCAGCGCGCAGCCGCAACACTTTATTCGTATGCATCAGTGGATTGCGCCAGATAAAACGCCGTTTTTGCGTTTCCTCTTTGCCATTGAGCTTGAGCAAATATGCCCGACCCAGCCTCATGACAGCGATATCGACTGCTGCCGTTGGGTCAGCGCCGAAGAAATTTTACAGGCGTCAAATCTTCGTTCGCCGCTGGTGGCGGAAAGTATTCGTTGTTATCAAAGCGGGCAACGTTATCCGCTGGAGATGATTGGCGATTTTAACTGGCCTTTTACAAAGGGTGTCATCTAAAAGGCTGCGTGATAGAATACGCCGCCTTGAAGTTCAATGTCGTGAGTGATCCAATGTCTGAAACCGCAAAAAAAGTAATCGTCGGCATGTCCGGCGGTGTCGATTCCTCCGTTTCTGCCTGGCTGTTGCAACAACAGGGATATCAGGTCGAAGGCCTGTTTATGAAGAACTGGGAAGAAGACGACGGTGAGGAATATTGCACAGCGGCAGCGGATCTGGCTGATGCCCAGGCTGTCTGCGACAAGCTCGGCATTGAACTGCACACCGTTAACTTTGCTGCCGAGTACTGGGACAACGTCTTCGAACTGTTCCTTGCCGAATATAAAGCCGGTCGCACGCCGAATCCGGATATTCTGTGCAACAAAGAGATCAAATTTAAAGCCTTCCTCGAATTTGCCGCCGAAGATTTAGGTGCCGATTATATCGCTACCGGTCATTACGTACGTCGGGCCGATGTCGATGGCAAGAGCCGCCTGCTGCGTGGTCTGGACAGCAATAAAGACCAGAGCTACTTCCTTTATACGCTCAGCCATGAGCAGATTGCGCAAAGCCTGTTCCCGGTCGGCGAACTGGAAAAACCGCAGGTGCGTAAGATTGCTGAAGATCTTGGTCTGGTCACCGCGAAGAAAAAAGACTCTACCGGCATTTGCTTCATTGGCGAACGTAAATTCCGCGAGTTCCTGGGCCGTTATCTCCCGGCGCAACCGGGCAAAATCATTACCGTCGATGGCGATGAAATTGGTGAGCACCAGGGGCTGATGTATCACACTCTCGGTCAGCGTAAAGGTCTGGGTATCGGTGGCACCAAAGAAGGTACCGAAGAACCGTGGTATGTGGTGGACAAAGACGTCGAAAACAACATTCTGGTTGTCGCTCAGGGCCATGAACACCCGCGGCTGATGTCTGTCGGGTTGATTGCCCAGCAGTTGCACTGGGTCGATCGCGAACCATTCACCGGCACTATGCGTTGCACGGTAAAAACCCGCTATCGCCAGACCGATATCCCTTGCACCGTCAAGGCGCTGGACGATGATCGCATTGAAGTGATTTTCGATGAACCGGTTGCCGCCGTGACGCCGGGCCAGTCTGCCGTCTTCTATAACGGTGAAGTGTGCCTCGGTGGCGGTATTATTGAGCAGCGTCTGCCGCTGCCGGTCTGATTATTATCTTTACTTAAAACAAGGAAGCAGTGAACGTGGCAAAGAATTACTATGACATCACCCTCGCCCTGGCCGGTATTTGTCAGTCGGCACGCCTGGTGCAACAACTCGCTCACCAGGGGCATTGTGATGCCGATGCGCTACACGTCTCACTCAACAGTATTATTGATATGAACCCCAGCTCGACGCTGGCGGTTTTTGGCGGTAGCGAAGCCAACCTGCGCGTCGGGCTGGAAACCCTGCTCGGCGTGCTCAATGCCAGCAGTCGCCAGGGCTTAAACGCCGAATTAACCCGCTACACACTCAGCTTGATGGTGCTTGAGCGCAAACTCTCCTCAGCGAAAGGCGCGCTCGACACTCTGGGCAACCGGATCAACGGCCTGCAACGCCAGCTCGAACACTTCGATTTACAGTCCGAAACGCTGATGAGCGCGATGGCTGCTATCTATGTTGATGTGATTAGCCCGCTTGGCCCGCGCATTCAGGTCACCGGTTCCCCTGCTGTACTGCAAAGCCCACAAGTGCAGGCGAAAGTTCGCGCAACCCTGCTGGCAGGCATTCGCGCCGCCGTGCTCTGGCACCAGGTCGGCGGCGGACGTCTGCAACTGATGTTTTCTCGTAATCGCCTGACCACTCAGGCAAAACAAATTCTTGCTCATTTAACCCCGGAGTTGTGATCTATGGAATTATCCTCACTGACCGCCGTTTCCCCTGTCGATGGACGCTACGGCGATAAAGTCAGCGCGCTGCGCGGGATTTTCAGCGAATATGGTTTGCTGAAATTCCGTGTACAAGTTGAAGTACGTTGGCTGCAAAAACTGGCCGCGCACGCAGCGATCAAGGAAGTTCCTGCTTTTGCTGCCGACGCAATCGGTTACCTTGATGCAATCGTCGCCAGTTTCAGCGAAGAAGATGCGGCGCGCATCAAAACTATCGAGCGTATCACTAACCACGACGTTAAAGCGGTTGAGTATTTCCTGAAAGAAAAAGTGGCGGAGATCCCGGAACTGCACGCGGTTTCTGAATTCATCCACTTTGCCTGTACTTCGGAAGATATCAATAACCTCTCCCACGCATTAATGCTGAAAACCGCGCGTGATGAAGTGATCCTGCCATACTGGCGTCAACTGATTGATGGCATTAAAGATCTCGCCGTTCAGTATCGCGATATCCCGCTGCTGTCTCGTACCCACGGTCAGCCAGCCACGCCGTCAACCATCGGTAAAGAGATGGCAAACGTCGCCTACCGTATGGAGCGCCAGTACCGCCAGCTTAACCAGGTGGAGATCCTCGGCAAAATCAACGGCGCGGTCGGTAACTATAACGCCCACATCGCCGCTTACCCGGAAGTTGACTGGCATCAGTTCAGCGAAGAGTTCGTCACCTCGCTGGGTATTCAGTGGAACCCGTACACCACCCAGATCGAACCGCACGACTACATTGCCGAACTGTTTGATTGCGTTGCGCGCTTCAACACTATTCTGATCGACTTTGACCGTGACGTCTGGGGTTATATCGCCCTTAACCACTTCAAACAGAAAACCATTGCTGGTGAGATTGGTTCTTCCACCATGCCGCATAAAGTTAACCCGATCGACTTCGAAAACTCCGAAGGGAATCTGGGCCTTTCCAACGCGGTATTGCAGCATCTGGCAAGCAAACTGCCGGTTTCCCGCTGGCAGCGTGACCTGACCGACTCTACCGTGCTGCGTAACCTCGGCGTGGGTATCGGTTATGCCTTGATTGCATATCAATCCACCCTGAAAGGCGTGAGCAAACTGGAAGTGAACCGTGACCATCTGCTGGATGAACTGGATCACAACTGGGAAGTGCTGGCTGAACCAATCCAGACAGTTATGCGTCGCTATGGCATCGAAAAACCGTACGAGAAGCTGAAAGAGCTGACTCGCGGTAAGCGCGTTGACGCCGAAGGCATGAAGCAGTTTATCGATGGTCTGGCGTTGCCAGAAGAAGAGAAAGCCCGCCTGAAAGCGATGACGCCGGCTAACTATATTGGTCGAGCTATCACGATGGTTGATGAGCTGAAATAAACCTCGTATCAGTGCCGGATGGCGATGCTGTCCGGCCTGCTTATTAAGATTATCCGCTTTTTATTTTTTCACTTTACCTCCCCTCCCCGCTGGTTTATTTAATGTTTACCCCCATAACCACATAATCGCGTTACACTATTTTAATAATTAAGACAGGGAGAAATAAAAATGCGCGTACTGGTTGTTGAAGACAATGCGTTGTTACGTCACCACCTTAAAGTTCAGATTCAGGATGCTGGCCATCAGGTCGATGACGCAGAAGATGCCAAAGAAGCCGATTATTATCTCAATGAACATATACCGGATATTGCGATTGTCGATCTCGGATTGCCAGACGAGGACGGTCTGTCACTGATTCGCCGCTGGCGTAGCAACGATGTTTCACTGCCGATTCTGGTATTAACCGCCCGTGAAAGCTGGCAGGACAAAGTCGAAGTATTAAGTGCCGGTGCTGATGATTATGTGACTAAACCGTTTCATATTGAAGAGGTGATGGCGCGAATGCAGGCATTAATGCGGCGTAATAGCGGTCTGGCTTCACAGGTCATTTCGCTCCCCCCGTTTCAGGTTGATCTCTCTCGCCGTGAATTATCTATTAATGACGAAGTGATCAAACTGACCGCGTTCGAATACACCATTATGGAAACGTTGATACGCAATAATGGCAAAGTGGTGAGCAAAGATTCGTTAATGCTACAACTCTATCCGGATGCGGAGCTGCGGGAAAGCCATACCATTGATGTACTGATGGGACGTCTGCGCAAAAAAATTCAGGCACAATATCCGCAAGAAGTGATTACCACCGTTCGCGGCCAGGGCTATCTGTTCGAATTGCGCTGATGAAAAAATTACTGCGTCTTTTTTTCCCGCTCTCGCTGCGGGTACGTTTTCTGTTGGCAACGGCAGCGGTAGTACTGGTGCTTTCGCTTGCCTACGGAATGGTCGCGCTGATCGGTTATAGCGTCAGTTTCGATAAAACTACGTTTCGGCTGTTACGTGGCGAAAGCAATCTGTTCTATACCCTTGCGAAGTGGGAAAACAATAAGTTGCATGTCGAGTTACCAGAAAATATCGACAAGCAAAGCCCCACCATGACGCTAATTTATGATGAGAACGGGCAGCTTTTATGGGCGCAACGTGACGTGCCCTGGCTGATGAAGATGATCCAGCCTGACTGGCTGAAATCGAATGGTTTTCATGAAATTGAAGCGGATGTTAACGATACCAGCCTCTTGCTGAGTGGAGATCATTCGATACAGCAACAGTTGCAGGAAGTGCGGGAAGATGACGACGACGCGGAGATGACCCACTCGGTGGCGGTAAACGTCTACCCGGCAACATCGCGAATGCCAAAGTTAACCATTGTGGTGGTGGATACCATTCCGGTGGAGCTAAAAAGTTCCTATATGGTCTGGAGCTGGTTTATCTATGTGCTCTCAGCCAATCTGCTGTTAGTGATCCCGCTGCTGTGGGTCGCCGCCTGGTGGAGTTTACGCCCCATCGAAGCCCTGGCAAAAGAAGTCCGCGAACTGGAAGAACATAACCGCGAATTGCTCAATCCAGCCACAACGCGAGAACTGACCAGTCTGGTACGAAACCTGAACCGATTGTTAAAAAGTGAACGCGAACGTTACGACAAATACCGTACGACGCTCACCGACCTGACCCATAGTCTGAAAACGCCACTGGCGGTGCTGCAAAGTACGCTGCGTTCTCTGCGTAGTGAAAAGATGAGCGTCAGTGATGCTGAGCCGGTAATGCTGGAGCAAATCAGCCGCATTTCACAGCAAATTGGCTACTACCTGCATCGTGCCAGTATGCGCGGCGGGACATTGCTCAGCCGCGAGCTGCATCCGGTCGCCCCACTGCTGGACAATCTCACCTCAGCGCTGAACAAAGTGTATCAACGCAAAGGGGTCAATATCTCTCTCGATATTTCGCCAGAGATCAGCTTTGTCGGTGAGCAGAACGATTTTGTCGAGGTGATGGGCAACGTGCTGGATAATGCCTGTAAATATTGCCTCGAGTTTGTCGAAATTTCTGCAAGGCAAACCGACGAGCATCTCTATATTGTGGTCGAGGATGATGGCCCCGGTATTCCATTAAGCAAGCGAGAGGTCATTTTCGACCGTGGTCAACGGGTTGATACTTTACGCCCTGGGCAAGGTGTGGGGCTGGCGGTAGCCCGCGAAATCACCGAGCAATATGAGGGTAAAATCGTCGCCGGAGATAGCATGCTTGGCGGTGCGCGGATGGAGGTGATTTTTGGTCGCCAGCATTCTACGCCGAAAGATGAATAAATATGTCCATACTTCACGCATTACGTTAAGCATCCGTTATAATCGGTTGCAGATACCAGCCTGTGGATGCTTAACATGGAATACCAACTCACTCTTAACTGGCCCGATTTTCTTGAACGTCACTGGCAGAAACGCCCGGTGGTGTTAAAACGCGGCTTTAATAATTTTATTGACCCGATCTCTCCAGACGAGTTGGCGGGTCTGGCGATGGAAAGCGAAGTCGACAGTCGACTGGTCAGTCACCAGGATGGCAAATGGCAGGTCAGCCACGGTCCGTTCGAAAGCTACGATCATCTCGGTGAAACTAACTGGTCATTGTTAGTGCAAGCAGTAAATCACTGGCATGAGCCGACCGCCGCGCTGATGCGACCGTTCCGTGAACTACCGGACTGGCGTATTGATGATCTGATGATCTCTTTTTCTGTACCTGGCGGCGGCGTCGGCCCGCATCTCGATCAGTACGACGTGTTTATCATTCAGGGTACCGGACGTCGTCGCTGGCGAGTGGGCGAAAAGCTGCAAATGAAACAGCACTGCCCACACCCGGATCTGTTACAGGTCGATCCGTTCGAAGCCATCATCGATGAAGAGCTGGAGCCTGGCGATATTCTTTATATTCCGCCAGGATTCCCGCATGAAGGCTACGCGCTGGAAAATGCGATGAACTATTCCGTGGGTTTTCGCGCGCCAAATACGCGGGAATTAATTAGCGGATTTGCCGATTATGTGCTGCAACGTGAACTGGGCGGCAACTACTACAGCGATCCGGATGTTCCACCTCGCGCTCATCCTGCGGACGTTCTGCCGCAAGAAATGGATAAACTGCGTGAGATGATGCTCGAATTGATCAACCAGCCGGAACACTTTAAGCAATGGTTTGGCGAGTTTATATCCCAGTCACGTCATGAACTGGATATCGCGCCGCCGGAACCGCCTTATCAGCCAGATGAAATCTACGATGCGCTGAAACAAGGTGATGTGCTGGTGCGCCTGGGTGGTCTGCGCGTATTGCGCATTGGCGACGACGTGTATGCCAATGGTGAGAAGATCGATTCCCCGCACCGTCCGGCACTGGATGCACTCGCCAGCAACATTGCGCTGACCGCGGAGAATTTTGGCGATGCGCTGGAAGATCCGTCATTCCTCGCGATGCTCGCGGCGCTGGTCAATAGCGGATACTGGTTCTTCGAAGGGTAAGTTTGGATTTAAGCCGGATGCGGCATCACATGCCGCATCCCTTTTCGCTTACTTCCGTTGCGCCGTTAACTCGGCAATACGGACGATCACCTGCACCGCTTTTTCCATACCTTCCAGAGTCACAAACTCATGCTTACCATGATAGTTGTAACCGCCAGTGAACAGGTTCGGGCACGGTAATCCCATAAACGACAACTGCGCGCCGTCGGTACCGCCGCGGATCGGTTTCAGTTCCGGTTCAATATCGCAGTCACGCATCGCCTGCTGGGCGATATCGAGAATATGCGGATGCTCAACCACTTTCTCGCGCATATTGTAGTAACTGTCTTCAATCACCAGTTCAATGTAGCAATCAGGATGTAACCCTTTGCCCACTTTTTTGGCGATCTCCATCATTTTACGTTTACGCGCTTCAAACTGTTTACGGTCGAAATCACGGATGATGTAGTGCATATCGGCTCGGTCAACGGTGCCTTTCATGCTCGCCAGGTGATAGAAACCTTCATAGCCTTCTGTCATTTCCGGGCTTTCATCCGCCGGAACTTCCGCATGAATACGTGCCGCCAGCGACAGCGCATTTACCATCACTCCTTTCGCCGTGCCCGGATGAACATTGTTACCGACAATTTTGATATTGACCGATGCGGCGTTGAAGTTTTCAAACTCCAGTTCGCCTACGCCACCACCGTCAACAGTGTAAGCCCAGCGGGCATCGAGGGCATCAACATCAAAATGTTTCGCCCCTTTGCCCACTTCTTCATCCGGGGTAAAGGCGACGCGAATATCACCATGCGGAATGTTTTTCTGTTGCAATACCGCCAGCGCGGTCATGATTTCTGCAATACCGGCTTTGTCATCGGCACCTAACAAGGTTTTACCATCGGTGGTAATCAACGTCTGACCCAGTAGCTGATGCAGCACCGGGAACATAACCGGTGATAAAACTTCATCGCCGATACCCAGCGCAATATCGCCACCGCGATAGTTTTCAACAATTTGCGGATTAACATTTTTGCCGCTGCAATCCGGTGAGGTATCCACATGAGAAATAAAGCCAATCGCCGGGATATCGCCAGGGACGTTAGCCGGTAACGTCGCCATCAAAGTGCCCTTCTCACTTAAGGTCACATTGATAAGCCCCATTTCTTCGAGCTGCTCTTTCAGCAGATGCAATAACTTCCATTGGCCTTCCGTGCTGGGAACCTGTCTCACCCCTGCTTTTGATTGGGTATCCAGAGACACGTAGTTCAAAAATCGCTCAAGTAGTTTATCCATGTAGTCACCCTCACTTTTTGTGACAACATTATTAAGAAGCAAGAAAAGACAAATATTGCGTCAGGTCACTTTTACCCCTGCAAGCGGGAATATTTATCAGCATTACCTTAATGAATATAAAGCTAAGCCAGTAATTCACAACAAAGATTGGCGATTCAAGCGGTTTGCCGTAGAATTACCGCCCTCATTAAGAGTCACCAAGGTGGTTAACCACAAACCCCGCATCGGTAAGCCATCCGTTGCGTTTACATGGGACAGAGTAAAAAATTGAATAAACAACCGAGTTCGCTTTCACCGCTGGTGCAATTGGCGGGAATTCGCAAATGCTTTGATGGTAAAGAGGTCATTCCCCAGCTGGATCTGACTATCAACAATGGCGAGTTCCTCACGCTGCTTGGCCCTTCTGGCTGCGGTAAAACAACCGTTCTTCGCCTGATTGCAGGTCTGGAAACTGTTGATTCCGGACGCATCATGCTGGATAACGAGGACATCACCCACGTTCCGGCGGAAAACCGCTATGTGAACACTGTTTTCCAAAGCTACGCACTTTTCCCCCACATGACCGTGTTCGAAAATGTGGCCTTTGGGTTGCGCATGCAAAAAACCCCCGCTGCTGAAATTACGCCCCGCGTGATGGAAGCCCTGCGGATGGTGCAACTGGAAACCTTCGCTCAACGTAAACCGCATCAGCTCTCTGGTGGTCAACAGCAACGCGTCGCCATTGCTCGCGCGGTGGTTAACAAGCCTCGTCTGTTGTTGCTGGATGAGTCGCTCTCAGCGCTGGATTACAAACTGCGTAAGCAAATGCAGAACGAGCTGAAAGCGTTACAGCGTAAGCTTGGTATTACCTTCGTCTTTGTCACTCACGATCAGGAAGAAGCGCTCACCATGTCAGACAGGATTGTGGTGATGCGCGAGGGTCGTATTGAGCAAGATGGTACACCGCGCGAAATTTACGAAGAGCCGAAAAACCTGTTTGTTGCCGGCTTCATTGGCGAAATCAATATGTTTAACGCCACTGTCATCGAACGTCTAGACGAGCAGCGCGTACGCGCCAACGTTGAAGGCCGCGAATGTAATATCTACGTTAACTTCGCCGTTGAACCGGGGCAAAAACTGCATGTTCTGCTGCGCCCGGAAGACTTACGTGTTGAAGAGATTAACGACGACAACCACGCTGAAGGGCTGATTGGTTACGTTCGTGAGCGTAACTACAAAGGCATGACGCTGGAGTCGGTTGTTGAACTGGAAAATGGCAAGATGGTGATGGTCAGCGAATTCTTCAATGAAGACGACCCTGACTTTGACCACTCTCTCGACCAAAAAATGGCCATTAATTGGGTAGAAAGCTGGGAGGTCGTACTGGCTGATGAAGAACACAAGTAAGTTCCAGAATGTAGTGATTGTCACTATTGTCGGTTGGCTTGTGTTGTTTGTCTTTCTGCCCAACCTGATGATCATTGGCACCAGCTTTTTGACCCGCGACGACGCCAGTTTCGTCAAAATGGTCTTTACGCTGGATAACTACACGCGTCTGCTCGATCCGCTCTATTTTGAAGTGCTATTGCACTCGCTGAATATGGCGCTGATCGCCACCCTCGCCTGCCTGGTGCTGGGCTACCCGTTTGCCTGGTTTCTGGCGAAGCTACCACACAAGGTGCGTCCGCTGCTGCTGTTTCTGCTGATTGTTCCCTTCTGGACCAACTCACTGATTCGCATCTACGGGCTGAAAATTTTCCTCAGCACCAAAGGCTATCTCAACGAGTTTTTGCTCTGGCTGGGCGTTATCGACACACCAATTCGTATCATGTTCACGCCCAGTGCGGTGATTATCGGTCTGGTTTACATTCTGCTACCGTTTATGGTGATGCCGCTGTACTCCAGTATCGAAAAACTGGATAAGCCGTTGCTTGAGGCGGCGCGCGATCTCGGTGCCAGCAAGTTACAGACTTTTATCCGTATCATTATTCCACTGACGATGCCGGGAATTATTGCCGGATGTCTGCTGGTGATGCTGCCAGCGATGGGCCTGTTCTATGTATCCGACCTGATGGGCGGTGCGAAAAACCTGCTGATCGGTAACGTCATCAAGGTCCAGTTCCTTAATATTCGTGACTGGCCGTTTGGTGCAGCTACCAGCATTACGCTGACTATCGTAATGGGCCTGATGTTGGTGGTTTACTGGCGCGCTTCTCGTTTGCTGAATAAGAAGGTGGAACTCGAATGATCGGTCGACTGCTTCGCGGCGGTTTTATGACCGCTATCTACGCGTACCTGTATATCCCAATCATTATTTTGATTGTGAACTCCTTTAACAGCTCGCGCTTTGGCATCAACTGGCAGGGTTTTACCACCAAATGGTATAGCCTGCTGATGAACAACGACAGCCTGTTACAGGCAGCGCAGCATTCACTAACAATGGCGGTGTTTTCGGCGACGTTTGCTACGCTTATCGGTTCACTGACGGCAGTTGCGCTGTACCGTTATCGCTTTCGTGGTAAGCCGTTCGTTAGCGGAATGCTGTTTGTGGTGATGATGTCACCAGATATCGTGATGGCGATTTCGCTGCTGGTGCTGTTTATGCTGCTGGGTATTCAGCTTGGCTTCTGGTCGCTGCTGTTCTCGCATATCACCTTCTGCCTGCCATTTGTGGTGGTGACGGTGTATTCGCGCCTGAAAGGTTTTGACGTGCGAATGCTGGAAGCGGCGAAAGATCTCGGTGCCAGCGAATTTACCATTCTGCGAAAAATCATTCTGCCACTGGCAATGCCAGCGGTGGCGGCGGGCTGGGTGTTAAGCTTTACCCTGTCGATGGACGATGTGGTAGTTTCTTCGTTCGTCACCGGACCAAGTTATGAAATTCTGCCGTTAAAAATTTATTCGATGGTCAAAGTCGGCGTATCGCCGGAAGTTAACGCGCTGGCAACCATATTACTGGTGCTGTCGCTGGTGATGGTTATTGCCAGCCAGCTTATTGCTCGTGATAAAACGAAAGGTAACACAGGGGACGTTAAATGAAAAAATGGTCACGCCACCTGCTCGCGGCGGGTGCTCTGGCACTGGGCATGAGCGCCGCTCACGCCGATGACAACAACACGCTGTATTTCTACAACTGGACCGAGTACGTGCCGCCAGGACTGCTTGAACAGTTCACCAAAGAAACCGGTATTAAGGTTATCTATTCGACTTACGAGTCGAACGAAACCATGTACGCCAAGCTGAAAACATACAAAGACGGTGCCTATGATCTGGTGGTTCCTTCAACCTATTACGTTGATAAAATGCGTAAAGAAGGGATGATCCAGAAGATCGACAAGTCGAAGTTAACAAACTTCAGCAATCTCGATCCAGACATGCTCAACAAGCCTTTTGACCCGAATAACGACTACTCCATTCCGTATATCTGGGGTGCGACGGCGATTGGTGTTAACGGTGATGCGGTGGATCCGAAATCTGTCACCAGCTGGGCCGATCTGTGGAAGCCAGAGTACAAAGGCAGCCTGCTGTTGACCGACGATGCCCGTGAAGTGTTCCAGATGGCGCTGCGTAAGCTGGGCTACTCCGGTAACACCACCGATCCGAAAGAGATTGAAGCTGCATATAACGAGCTGAAAAAACTGATGCCAAACGTGGCAGCCTTTAACTCCGATAACCCGGCGAACCCGTACATGGAAGGCGAAGTTAACCTCGGCATGATCTGGAACGGTTCTGCTTTCGTTGCACGCCAGGCGGGTACGCCAATTGACGTGGTGTGGCCGAAAGAAGGCGGCATTTTCTGGATGGACAGCCTGGCGATCCCGGCAAATGCCAAAAACAAAGAAGGCGCGCTGAAATTGATCAACTTCCTGCTGCGCCCGGATGTGGCAAAACAGGTTGCCGAAACTATCGGTTATCCAACGCCAAACCTTGCGGCGCGTAAGCTGTTAAGCCCGGAAGTGGCGAACGATAAAACGCTCTACCCGGATGCTGAAACCATTAAAAATGGCGAATGGCAGAATGACGTTGGCGCAGCCAGCAGCATTTATGAAGAGTATTATCAGAAGCTGAAAGCAGGACGTTAATTCAGCAAGCGGGCGGTGGTATTACCGCCCGTTTTTTAGTTAGCAAGGATGTGGCTAATGAGTCAGGACAGTAAAGTTTTCTTTCGTATATTCCTCGGTATCGGTCTGGTACTGATCCTCATTTCTGTTGTTGTCTTTTATAACCAGTTCACCTATAGCAAAGACGCGATTCATACCGAAGGCGTCATTGTTGATACCGTCTGGCACTCCAGTCATTCTCATCGCACGGGTAAAGATGGTTCGTGGTATCCCGTCGTTGCCTTTCGACCGACGCCAGATTACACGCTAATTTTCAATTCGAGTATCGGCAGCGATTTTTATGAAGACAGCGAAGGCGATAAAGTTAATGTTTATTATTCTCCCGGGCATCCTGAAAAGGCTGAGATAAATAACCCGTGGGTTAATTTTTTTAAATGGGGGTTTATCGGCATTATGGGCGTTATTTTTATCGCCGTCGGTTTATTAATAAGTATGCCCTCCTCTAAAAAATCACGCAGGAAACGGAAGTCCCGCCCATGAAAAAATTCATTATACTGCTCAGTTTACTGATACTCCTGCCTCTGACAGCAGCCAGCAAGCCATTAATTCCAATAATGAAGACACTTTTTACGGACGTTACCGGTACTGTACCAGATGCTGAAGAGATCGCGCATAAAGCCGAGCTTTTTCGCCAACAAACGGGAATTGCACCGTTTATTGTGGTTTTACCCGACATTAATAATGAAGCCAGTCTCAGACAAAATGGTAAAGCGATGCTGGCGCATGCGTCATCTTCATTGAGTGATGTAAAAGGAAGTGTTCTGTTACTATTTACTACCCGCGAACCACGGTTAATTATGATCACCAACGGCCAGGTTGAAAGTGGTCTGGACGATAAACATCTCGGCCTTCTGATAGAAAATCACACGCTGGCTTATTTAAATGCAGATCTCTGGTATCAGGGAATCAATAATGCATTGGCTGTTCTACAAGCACAGATATTAAAACAATCGACGCCGCCACTAACGTATTATCCGCATCCAGGACAACAGCATGAAAATGCTCCCCCCGGCAGCACCAACACATTAGGTTTTATCGCCTGGGCTGCGACGTTTATCTTATTTTCCAGGATCTTTTACTACACGACTCGTTTTATTTATGCGTTAAAATTTGCAGTGGCGATGACTATTGCCAATATGGGTTATCAGGCTTTATGTTTGTATATCGATAATAGCTTTGCGATTACCAGAATATCGCCACTCTGGGCAGGGCTAATTGGTGTCTGTACGTTTATTGCCGCATTGTTATTGACGAGTAAACGATAAAAGAGGCCGGAAAAGTGCGCGTGTATTATGCCGGATGGGGCGCGAACGCCTTATCCGGCCCACAAAACCCGCAAATTCAATTAATTGCGTCCCCTTGCAGGCCTGATAAGCGTAGTGCATCAGGCAATGCTTCCCGCTTTTAATCCCTTCAGCAACTTTTCAACAAACTCAGGCACCACCTGGCTTGCCGGGCCGTAATATTTCTCGGCAAATTCATTACCAACCTGACTCGGTTCAAGATTCAGTTCCACGGTGTGCGCGCCATGCAGTTTCGCTTCGTGAACAAACCCAGCCGCCGGATAAACATGCCCGGATGTGCCAATGGCAATGAAAATATCGGCCATCGACAACGCCATATAAATTTCATCCATGCCGAGTGGCATTTCGCCAAACCACACTACGTGCGGGCGCAAGGGTGCCGGAAACTGGCAACAATGGCATTTATCTTCTGGGGTAACGTCTCCTGTCCAGTCGAGAACCTGACCACTTTGTGAACAACGAACTTTCAGCAGTTCCCCATGCATATGAATCACATTGGTATTACCTGCGCGTTCATGCAGGTTGTCGATATTCTGCGTCACCAGCAAAAAGCGATCGCCGAGGGCGTCTTGCAGTTTAGCCAGCGCAAGATGCGCGGCGTTAGGCTGAATTTCTGGCTGCTGCAGCTGTCGACGACGGGCGTTATAAAACGCTTGCACCAGTTCAGGATCGCGATCGAAACCTTCCGGCGTTGCCACATCTTCAACCCGATGTTCTTCCCACAGGCCATCTGCGGCGCGAAAGGTACGAATACCTGATTCCGCAGAAATTCCTGCCCCTGTCAGTACGAGTACTCTTGGTTTTTCCATTGCTTCCGGCACCACTTTATCTCTGAAAAAAATACGCTGACGCAAACGCTCGCGCAGGCGGCGTTTATTTTTACGAAAACGACTTAACCGATGACCCCGACGCGACAGCATAGCAACCTCTGTTGTTTAATCGGTTAGATGTAGGAAGGCCGCACCACGCATTCCTCCCGCATCACCGTGGCGCGCGCGTTCAATGCGCGGAACACGAGCTACAGGTAAGAGATGACGAGGCAGCCTGTCCGCCAGTTGCGCTGTGATTGCCGGGAAATTCGATAAGCCACCACCAATGATGACCAGGTCAGGGTCAACAATGGTCAGGATATTTCCCAGACAAACCGCTAATAAATCCAGATAACGCTCAACGTGCGCCCTTGCCTGCTCATCGCCTTGATCATAAAGCGCAATAATTTCGGGAGCCTGCAACGGTTGATGATAATAGTGTTGATACAGCCACGCAAAACCGCGACCAGACAGATAATTTTCAATGCAGCCATGCTGACCACAGCCGCAGCGGCGTAACGGGAAATCTAACCCCATCATGGTTAACGCATCAACCGGCAGACGCATATGGCCAAACTCGCCGGTAATGTAGCTTTTACCGGTAATCGGTTTGCCGTTGAAAATCAGCCCGCCGCCAACGCCGGTGCCGAGAATCAACCCCATCACCAGTGGATATTGAGTAAATTCATCATCCCAGGCTTCTGAAAGGGCAAAACAGTTGGCATCGTTATCAAGGCGTACATCGCGATCAAGACGTGCGCTCAGGTCGGCACGCAGCGGTTTACCGCTGGCAGCGGGGACATTGGCGGCATACAGCGTACCATCTTCTGTTTCCGGCATTCCCGGAATACCGATGCCGACAGAACCTTTACAGCCAAAACGTTGGTCAGCTTCAGCTACCAGCTCACACACTGCATCTAAAAATGCGTCATAGCTGTCACGCGGTGTCGGCACCCGCTTTTCCCACTGCAACTGCCGACCGCTATCAAACACGCCAAGCGCAATTTTTGTTCCACCAATATCAAACCCGTAATACATTGCCGCTCCTTGTTTTAATGTACTGCCTTTACTGGCCGCTAAGGACTCGCGCAGGGTCAATATTACTGGCGCGCCGCGCCGGATACCAACTTGCCAAAAGACTCAGCAACAATGCTGTGACCAGTACGTAGAAGACGTCCAGCCAGTGCAATTCCGATGGCAGGAAATCAATAAAATAGATATCGCTGGAGAGGAACTGATGACCGATCAACTTTTCAATCCACTCAATAATCGGGGTAAGTTGCAGTGAAACCACTACGCCGATAATCACACCACACAGGCTGCCGAACAGCCCTGCCAGCAATCCATACCAGACAAAGATGGCGCGAATTAAACCATCTTTCGCCCCCAGCGTTCTTAATACTGCGATATCGCCACTCTTGTCTTTCACCGCCATCACTAAGGTGGAGACGATGTTGAAACAGGCCACGCCAATCACCAGTACCATCGCCAGATACATAATGGCGCGGATCATTTGGATATCGCGATACATATAGCCGTAAGTACCAATCCAGCTTTTAATATAAACATAGCTGTTGGTCACTTCACCCGCATCGCGTACCAGCTTATTGGCGTTGAAAACATCCGTCATTTTAAGGGCAATACCTGACACGCTGGAACCCATATCAAGATATTGTTGGGCATCCGCCAGCGGGATCATGGCAAAACTGTGATCGAGTTGACCACTCAACTGCAAAATACCGGCAACGTGCAAACGCACACGTTTTGGCTGCATCAGTTTATGCTCGGGATTCGAGTTGGGGATCATAATCGACACCCAATCCCCCTGCTTCACTTTCAGCGCATCCGCCACGCCTTTGCCGATGATAATTTGCTGTTCGCCCGCTTTAAAATTGCGCCACGCATCGCCCTGGACAAACGAGGGTAATGCGCTCAGACGCTGTTCCTGTTGCGGGTTAACGCCCTTCACCTGGATTGCGCGAAGATTCGCGCCACTTTCCACCAGCCCGGTGAAATTGATATACGGCGCGGCAGCGGCAATACCCGGCACTTTTTGCACGTGATCCAGTGCTTCCTGCCAGTTAGTCCACGGCTGATCCACCGCCTCGATTTCACCATGCGGCACCACCGCCAGAATACGGTTGTTCAGTTCGCGTTCAAAGCCGTTCATCGCGCTTAAGCCGACGATCAATACCGCCACGCCGAGGGCAATGCCAATGGTAGAAATAACGGAGATCAGCGACACCATGCCGCCGCGCCGCCGTCCGCGACTAAAACGCAGGCCAATTAATAACGATAAAGGCATCGCCATTACTCCGCCCCCATCAGGCTCAGTTCCGCCGTCAGACGACCATCACGCATTTCTAACTGGCGGCTCATACGTTTCGCCAGTTGCAGGTCGTGAGTAACCACCAGGAAGGCGGTGCCCTGCAAGCGATTCAATTCCCCAAGCAACTGGAAGATGCTGTCGGCGTTACGCGCATCGAGGTTACCGGTAGGTTCATCCGCCAGTACCAGGCGCGGGTTATTCACCAGCGCACGGGCAATCGCCACACGCTGGCGTTCGCCGCCAGAAAGTTCAGATGGGCGGTGATTCGCACGATGATCCAGCCCCACCGCTTTTAACATCTCAAGTGCACGGCTGTTGATTTCAGCGGGCTTTTTCTTGCCAATCAGCAGCGGCATAGCCACGTTTTCCAGGGCGGTAAAATCCGGCAGCAGGTGGTGAAACTGATAAATAAAGCCCAGCTTCTGGTTGCGCAGTTCAGCTTTCGCTGCCGACGACAGTTTGCTCATTGGCTGACCATTAAAAATCACATCGCCGGAGGTTGGCGTATCCAGCCCGCCCAGCAGGTGCAGCAAGGTACTTTTACCGGAACCAGAGCTACCGACGATCGCCATCATTTCACCTTCGCCGACGCTGAAACTGACATTGTGCAGCACATCGGTTTGCACACTGCCTTCCTGATAGCGTTTGCACAGGTTGTCGCATTGCAACAGGATCTTATTCATAACGTAAAGCCTCAGCGGGTTGAGTGGCGGCAGCGCGCCATGAAGGGTAAAGCGTAGACAGCAGCGCGATAGCCATCGCCACCAGCGCAATAACAATGACCTGTAAAGGTTCGATAGCCACCGGCAGCGCCGCGCCATCAAGCAGGACGTCGATTATCGGCATCAGATTATTTAACTGGCTGGCAAGCAGGGCGCCAAGCGCCGCTCCGAGGATCGCACCGATAATCCCGGCGCTGGCCCCTTGCACCATAAAGACCATCATGATTTGTCGCGGAGTTAAGCCTTGCGTTTGCAGGATCGCTACTTCGCCCTGCTTCTCCATTACCATCAGCCCTAGTGAGGTAATAATGTTAAACGCCGCAACGGCGACAATCAGGCTCAGCAGTAAACCCATCATATTTTTTTCCATGCGTACGGCCTGGAACAACTCGCCTTTACGATCACGCCAGTCCTGCCATTTGCTGCCTTCAGGCAGTTTTTGCTGACTTAATGAGTCGACTTTCAGCGGCTCATCCAGCCACAAACGCCAGCCGGTAATATTGCCTGCCGGATAACGCATCAGACGCGAGGCATCCTCAATATTCACCAGCATTTCATAGCCATCGACTTCACTGTTGGCGGCGAAAGTGCCAATCACATTGAACAGGCGCTGGCTTGGAATACGCCCCATCGGCGTGAACTGGCTGGCAGATGGTACCATCACGCGGATTTGATCACCGCGATTAACGCCTAGCTGTGAGGCAAGTTGTTCGCCGAGGATGACATTATATTTCCCCGGCTCGAGGTCAGTTTGTTTCACATTGACCAGATACGGTGTAAGTGGATCTTTTTGCGCCGGGTCGATACCGAGCATCACCCCGACCGCCACGCTGCGCGCGCTTTGCAGTACCACATCACCGGTAGTAATAGGTGCGACGCGATTAACGCCGTCCAGTTTGACTGCCGTTTCTGGGAGTTGCTGCGGGTTAAGAGAGCCATGCTCAGAAGAGAGAATTGCCTGTGGCATCAGGCCAAGGATGTTGTTTTGCAGCTCGCGCTCAAAGCCGTTCATCACTGACAATACTGTGACCAGCGCCATCACCCCGAGGGTAATGCCGATGGTAGAAAGCCAGGAGACGAAACGACCGAAGCGATCCGCTGCACGCCCACGCATGTAACGCAGGCCAATAAATAGAGCGACAGGTTGGTACATGAAATCCGTCTGGTTGCTGTAGCAAAGACACGAGTATATAAGCGAAAGCAAGATGGGTAAACGTCTGAACTGTAAGTGATCGTCAGGGCTAATCTGAAAAGCCCCCGTAAATCAATCGGCTAAATTGCCATGTTTTATCATCAATCTTGCCGCCTGATCTTAATCTGAAAAATCATCCAATACAGACAGATACCCATTACACCTCGGGTCATAACCCGCAGGATCAACCGCATGTAAATTAAAAAAGAGCGTGTTGTCCTGATGAAACAAAAAGAGCTATGGATTAACCAGATCAAAGGGTTATGTATTTGTCTGGTGGTGATTTATCACTCGGTCATTACCTTTTATCCGCATCTGACCACTTTTCAGCATCCGTTATCGGAAGTCCTGAGCAAATGCTGGATCTATTTCAATCTTTACCTTGCCCCCTTTCGTATGCCGGTTTTTTTCTTTATATCCGGCTATTTGATTCGCCGCTATATCGACAGCGTACCGTGGGGAAATTGTCTCGATAAACGGATCTGGAACATCTTCTGGGTGCTGGCGCTTTGGGGCGTGGTGCAGTGGCTGGCACCTGAGCGCGATTTAAGCAATGCCTCCAATGCCGCTTATGCCGATTCCACCGGTGAGTTCCTGCACGGGATGATCACCGCCAGCACCAGCTTGTGGTATCTGTATGCGTTAATTGTCTATTTCGTGGTATGTAAAATTTTTAGCCGTCTGGCGCTGCCACTATTCGCCTTGTTTGTACTGCTGAGTGTGGCGGTTAATTTCGTTCCCACGCCGTGGTGGGGAATGAACAGTGTGATCCGCAATTTGCCTTATTACAGCCTTGGCGCATGGTTTGGCGCAACAATAATGACCTGTGTTAAAGAGGTGCCGTTGCGCCGCCATCTGCTGATGGCTTCTTTGCTTACCGTTCTGGCGGTCGGTGCCTGGTTGTTTACTATCTCGCTGCTGTTGTCGCTGGTATCGATTGTGGTGATCATGAAGCTGTTTTATCAATACGAGCAACGATTCGGTATGCGCTCCACCAGCCTGCTGAATGTGATTGGCTCCAACACCATTGCTATCTACACCACCCATCGCATTCTGGTTGAAATATTCAGCTTAACTCTGCTTGCGCAAATGAACGCAGCACGCTGGTCGCCGCAAGTCGAACTGACACTCCTGCTGGTTTATCCCTTTGTCAGTTTGTTCATCTGTACTGTTGCGGGCTTGCTGGTAAGAAAACTTTCACAGCGTGCATTCAGCGATCTGTTGTTCTCCCCGCCTTCACTGCCCGCTGCCGTCAGTTACTCCCGCTAAGCCATCGCCCCAGCCGGGGCGATTCAATTTGCTAAACCATGTCGATTACGGATAATGAACAGCATTGCTTATCAGAGATATGCCCCCATATGTTGAGGCATATCCTAACGAGAATCTGACAACCGTTATGCCTGAACAATATCGTTATACGCTGCCCGTCAAAGCGGGTGAGCAGCGTCTGCTGGGCGAGTTAACCGGCGCAGCCTGTGCAACGCTGGTAGCGGAAATTGCCGAACGTCACGCCGGTCCGGTGGTACTCATTGCACCAGATATGCAAAATGCTCTGCGTTTGCATGATGAAATCAGCCAGTTTACCGATCAAATGGTGATGAATCTGGCGGACTGGGAAACTCTTCCCTACGACAGTTTTTCGCCTCATCAGGACATTATCTCCTCGCGCCTTTCCACCCTTTACCAGCTACCGACGATGCAGCGTGGCGTACTGATTGTTCCGGTGAATACGCTTATGCAGCGCGTTTGCCCACACAGTTTTCTCCACGGTCATGCGCTGGTGATGAAAAAAGGTCAGCGCCTGTCACGAGATGCATTACGAACCCAACTGGACAGCGCCGGTTATCGCCATGTTGACCAGGTGATGGAGCACGGCGAATACGCCACGCGCGGCGCGTTGCTGGATCTCTTCCCGATGGGGAGTGAGCTGCCTTATCGTCTTGATTTCTTTGATGATGAAATCGACAGCCTGCGGGTGTTTGACGTCGACAGCCAGCGCACGCTGGAGGAAGTAGAAGCGAGCAATCTGCTGCCCGCGCACGAATTTCCGACCGATAAAGCGGCAATTGAACTGTTCCGCAGCCAGTGGCGCGATACCTTCGAAGTGAAGCGCGATCCAGAACATATTTACCAGCAAGTGAGTAAAGGCACATTACCTGCCGGGATCGAGTACTGGCAGCCATTGTTCTTCAGCGAACCACTGCCGCCGCTGTTCAGTTATTTCCCTGCCAATACCTTGCTCGTGAATACTGGCGATCTGGAAACCAGTGCCGAACGTTTCCAGGCTGACACGCTGGCGCGTTTTGAGAATCGCGGCGTCGATCCGATGCGCCCGCTGTTGCCACCACAATCGCTCTGGCTGCGGGTGGACGAGCTCTTCTCAGAGCTGAAAAACTGGCCCCGGGTGCAGCTAAAAACTGAACATTTACCGACAAAAGCCGCGAATGCCAATTTAGGTTTCCAGAAACTGCCAGACCTGGCCGTTCAGGCACAACAAAAAGCGCCGCTGGATGCGCTGCGTAAGTTCCTCGAGACTTTCGACGGTCCGGTGGTGTTCTCGGTAGAAAGTGAAGGTCGCCGTGAAGCGCTGGGTGAACTGCTCGCACGAATTAAAATTGCTCCGCAACGCATTATGCGTCTTGATGAAGCCAGCGACCGTGGGCGTTATCTGATGATTGGCGCTGCCGAACATGGTTTTGTCGATACGGTGCGTAATCTGGCGCTGATTTGCGAAAGCGATCTGCTCGGTGAACGCGTTGCCCGTCGTCGTCAGGATTCTCGCCGCACCATCAACCCCGATACACTGATCCGTAACCTTGCGGAACTGCATATTGGTCAGCCGGTGGTCCATCTGGAGCACGGCGTCGGTCGTTATGCCGGAATGACCACGCTGGAAGCGGGTGGCATTACTGGCGAGTATCTGATGCTCACCTATGCCAACGACGCCAAACTGTATGTTCCGGTGTCGTCACTGCATCTGATTAGCCGTTACGCAGGTGGCGCGGAAGAAAACGCCCCGCTGCATAAACTTGGCGGCGATGCGTGGTCACGCGCGCGGCAGAAAGCGGCGGAAAAAGTGCGTGATGTGGCGGCGGAATTGCTGGATATCTACGCGCAACGCGCCGCCAAAGAGGGCTTCGCGTTTAAACACGATCGTGAGCAGTATCAGTTGTTCTGCGACAGCTTCCCGTTTGAAACCACGCCGGATCAGGCGCAGGCCATTAATGCGGTACTTAGCGACATGTGTCAGCCGCTGGCAATGGATCGTCTGGTGTGCGGCGATGTTGGCTTTGGTAAAACAGAAGTGGCGATGCGCGCAGCTTTCCTGGCAGTAGATAACCACAAGCAGGTGGCGGTGCTGGTGCCTACCACCCTTCTCGCGCAGCAGCATTACGACAACTTCCGCGACCGTTTCGCCAACTGGCCGGTACGTATCGAAATGATCTCCCGTTTCCGCAGCGCCAAAGAGCAGACGCAAATCCTTGCGGAAGTGGCGGAAGGGAAAATCGATATTCTGATCGGTACGCACAAACTGCTGCAAAGTGACGTCAAGTTTAAAGATTTAGGCCTGCTGATTGTCGATGAAGAACACCGCTTCGGGGTGCGTCATAAAGAGCGCATTAAAGCGATGCGCGCGAACGTGGATATTCTGACGCTTACTGCAACGCCGATCCCACGTACGCTGAATATGGCAATGAGCGGAATGCGTGACCTGTCGATTATCGCCACGCCGCCCGCCCGTCGTCTGGCAGTTAAAACCTTTGTCCGTGAGTATGACAGCATGGTGGTCCGGGAGGCGATCCTGCGTGAAATTTTGCGCGGAGGACAGGTTTATTATCTCTACAATGATGTGGAAAACATTCAGAAAGCCGCCGAACGGCTGGCAGAACTGGTGCCAGAAGCGCGGATCGCCATCGGTCACGGGCAGATGCGCGAGCGCGAACTGGAACGGGTGATGAATGATTTCCATCATCAACGTTTCAACGTGCTGGTTTGTACAACCATTATCGAAACCGGGATCGACATCCCGACAGCCAACACTATTATCATTGAACGCGCGGATCACTTCGGTCTGGCGCAGCTGCACCAGTTACGCGGTCGCGTCGGACGTTCGCATCATCAGGCATATGCATGGTTGCTGACACCGCATCCAAAAGCGATGACTACCGATGCACAAAAACGTCTTGAAGCAATTGCCTCGCTGGAAGATCTCGGGGCAGGTTTTGCGCTGGCAACGCACGATCTGGAGATTCGCGGCGCGGGTGAACTGCTTGGCGAAGAACAAAGCGGCTCAATGGAAACCATCGGTTTCTCGCTGTATATGGAGTTGCTGGAAAACGCCGTCGATGCACTGAAAGCCGGACGCGAGCCGTCGCTGGAAGATCTCACCAGCCAGCAAACAGAAGTCGAGCTGCGGATGCCGTCGCTATTGCCAGATGATTTCATCCCTGACGTGAACACGCGTCTGTCGTTCTACAAACGTATTGCCAGCGCCAAAACGGAAAACGAACTGGAAGAGATCAAAGTCGAGCTTATCGATCGCTTCGGCCTGCTGCCGGATCCGGCGCGTACCCTGCTGGATATTGCCCGTCTGCGCCAGCAAGCGCAGAAACTGGGGATCAGGAAGCTGGAAGGTAATGAGAAAGGCGGGGTGATCGAATTTGCCGAGAAGAATCACGTTAATCCGGCCTGGTTGATTGGTTTGCTGCAAAAACAGCCGCAGCATTACCGCCTTGATGGTCCGACGCGCCTGAAATTTATTCAGGATTTGAGTGAGCGGAAAACGCGTATCGAATGGGTACGCCAGTTTATGCGTGAACTGGAAGAGAACGCGATCGCTTAATGGTAAATCGGGGGCGTTTCTGCGCCCCCATCTGCAACATTTACAAATTCTTTGCACTTCCCTGCACTATCCGACACTGTCACCATCCATAATTCAGGCTTATCTGTTTATTACAATAACCTTATATTTATTATGGATTTTTGGTGATGATCAAAACGCGTTTTTCTCGCTGGCTAACGTTTTTTACGTTCGCCGCTGCCGTGGCGCTGGCGCTACCGGCAAAAGCCAACACCTGGCCGCTGCCGCCAGCGGGCAGTCGTCTGGTTGGCGAAAACAAATTTCATGTGGTGGAAAATGACGGTGGTTCTCTGGAAGCCATCGCCAAAAAATATAACGTCGGCTTTCTCGCTCTGTTACAGGCTAACCCCGGCGTTGATCCTTACGTACCGCGCGCGGGCAGCGTGTTAACGATCCCGTTGCAAACCCTACTTCCAGACGCGCCGCGCGAAGGCATTGTGATCAACATTGCGGAGCTGCGTCTCTATTACTACCCGCCGGGTAAAAATTCGGTAACCGTGTATCCAATAGGTATTGGTCAGTTAGGTGGTGACACGCTGACACCGACAATGGTGACCACCGTTTCAGACAAACGTGCAAACCCAACCTGGACGCCAACGGCAAACATCCGCGCCCGTTATAAAGCACAGGGAATTGAGTTGCCTGCGGTAGTGCCGGCTGGACCGGATAACCCAATGGGCCATCATGCGATTCGTCTGGCGGCCTATGGCGGCGTTTATTTGCTTCATGGTACGAACGCCGATTTTGGCATTGGCATGCGGGTAAGTTCTGGCTGTATTCGTCTGCGGGATGACGATATCAAAACACTCTTTAGCCAGGTCACCCCAGGCACCAAAGTGAATATCATCAACACTCCGATAAAAGTCTCTGCCGAACCAAACGGTGCGCGTCTGGTTGAAGTACATCAGCCGCTGTCAGAGAAGATTGATGACGATCCGCAGCTGCTGCCAATTACGCTGAATAGCGCAATGCAATCATTTAAAGATGCAGCACAAACTGACGCTGAAGTGATGCAACATGTGATGGATGTCCGTTCCGGGATGCCGGTGGATGTCCGCCGTCATCAAGTGAGCCCACAAACTCTGTAAATCCTGGATAAAAAAAATCCCCGCGACACGGCATGTCGCGGGGAAAAAATCAGCAGTAGCAGGCATTAATGAGGGTTAATGCTTATTTATAAATTACTGCTGTTCCATGGAGGGTATTCGGACCGGTTACAGAAGTAATACGGAAAGATTTTGCGCCCATCTCATCCGCTTTTTGCGCCAGCTGCTCTTCCAGCGATCCCAGATTTGTCCCCGCGTTAGCACTGATTGTACCGACTTTTTGTTGGCCTTCTGGCGTTGACTGAACTTCGACAGCCGCAAAGCTGGCAAATGACATGGAGCTTAAAATCGCCGCAGCGATGAGGGTTTTTACGTTTTTCATAATAGTGGCCTTATGCAGATGAATGACGTCGCAAGCAATTACTTAACGATCGATAACTAAATGATAGATGTGATCTGGATCACATACAAGATATTTTTTTATAACAATCATTAATTAATTTAAAAATCTTTAAATTTCAGTTAAATAGAAAGCAATTATTTTTATGGAATCTGGACTGGTGAACGGAGGTGATTATTTTTATAATAACCTTTCATTCACAGTCACCAGGTACAACGGCATCATGGCAACTGACTCAACACAATGTGTAAAAAAAAGCCGTGGCCGCCCAAAAGTGTTCGACAGGGATGCCGCGCTTGATAAGGCCATGAAATTGTTCTGGCAACACGGTTATGAAGCGACTTCTCTTGCGGACCTCGTCGAAGCGACCGGAGCCAAAGCGCCCACGCTATACGCGGAATTTACCAACAAAGAGGGGTTATTTCGTGCCGTTCTCGACCGCTATATCGATCGTTTTGCCGCTAAGCATGAAGCACAGCTGTTTTGTGAAGAGAAAAGCGTGGAGTCTGCGCTGGCTGACTATTTTGCTGCCATCGCCAACTGCTTTACCAGCAAAGACACCCCGGCAGGCTGCTTCATGATCAACAACTGCACCACCCTCTCCCCAGATTCAGGAGATATCGCCAATACGTTGAAATCACGCCATGCGATGCAAGAGCGCACTTTGCAGCAGTTTTTATGTCAACGACAAGCGCGCGGGGAAATCCCGCCCCACTGTGACGTGACACATCTGGCAGAATTCCTTAATTGTATTATTCAGGGGATGTCGATCAGCGCACGCGAAGGTGCATCGCTGGAAAAACTGATGCAGATTGCCGGAACGACTTTGCGTTTATGGCCCGAACTGGTGAAATAAGTCGCAAAAAAAGCCCCTCAGCCTGAGCGAATGAGGGGCCAAATTGCAGAGTACAGCCTTGTTATACTTTGTTATTCAAAATCAGTTGCCCGTTGCTATCTAGCGGGATCTGCGTACCCGGATCGCGGTCCATGCGGATTTTGCCCTGCTGATCGCCAATCTTATAGGTCACATCATAACCGAGCATTTTTTCTGACTTGTCATACACCGTTTTACAACGCTGTTGCGTAGTCGTGTAAGTATCGCTTTCCTGGAGAGAGCCCTGGATCTGGTTACCGGCATATCCACCACCCAGCGCCCCCACAACAGTGGCGACATCTTTACCGCGACCACCACCAAACTGATGCCCTATCACGCCGCCAGCAACAGCGCCGAGCACCGACCCGGTAATGCGATTTTCATCCTGCACCGGTCGACGATGGGTCACTGTGACGTTGCGACACTCCTGACGCGGTGTTTTAACCGTTTCCTTGATTGGGGTTGCAGAAACAACCTGAGCGTATTGCGGGCCCCGTTCAAACACGTTCAGACTGGCCACTGCCGCTACGCCCAGCGCAGCTGCGACACCAATCCCGATACCCGCCAACATTGATTTATTCACGGGAACACCTCCTTCTTTGCAGTTATGCCAATCATGCAAGCGAAGGAGAAAAGCAGCTATCAGACAGAAGATGAAAAGCGCGGGAATGGCTGGAAATACTTAATGATTCGGAGGAGTCTGAAGGAATGCCTGATGCGACGCTTAACGCGTCTTATCAGGCCTACCGCTCGTACCATTTGTCCAGGGCGGATGAGGCGTTTATGCCACATCCGCCAGTGTACGTCGATTAATGCAACTTCAAACGCGGACGGATAACGCGGTTAATACTCCCCACCAGCATCATTAATCCGGTTTTAAAGTAACCATGCAGCGCAATCTGATGCATTCGGTATAGCGAGATATATACAAAGCGCGCAATTCGTCCTTCAATCATCATTGAGCCGCGCGTCAGGTTACCCATCAGGCTACCGACGGTGGAGAAGTTCGACAGCGATACCAGCGAACCATGATCTTTATACTGATAATTTTTCAGCGGCTTACCGTTCATCTGCGCCAGAATGTTGTTCATTGCGCAAGTCGCCATCTGGTGTGCAGCCTGAGCACGCGGCGGAACAAAGCCCCCTTCCGGACGCGGGCATGACGCGCAGTCGCCAATAGCGTAAATGTCTGGATCGCGGGTGGTTTGCAGCGTCGGTTCCACCACCAGCTGGTTGATACGGTTAGTTTCAAGACCACCGATATCTTTCAGGAAGTCTGGCGCTTTGATCCCGGCTGCCCATACCATCAGATCAGCCTCAATATATTCGCCATCTTTAGTGTGCAGGCCGCCTTCATCAGCACTGGTGACCATGGTTTGCGTCAGCACGCGAACGCCAAGTTTCGTTAGCTCGTTGTGGGCCGCAGCAGAGATACGTGGCGGTAACGCAGGCAAAATACGTTCTCCCGCTTCTACCAGCGTTACGTTCAGGGCTTCGTTGGTCAGGCCTTTGTAACCGTAGCTGTGCAGTTGCTTGACCGCGTTGTGCAATTCAGCGGAGAGTTCTACACCCGTCGCGCCGCCGCCGACAATCGCAATGTTCACTTTGCCATTCGCGCCCAGGTTGGCGGAGTATTTCAGGAACAAATTCAGCATCTCCTGGTGGAAGCGACGCGCCTGGTGCGGGTTATCGAGGAAAATGCAGTTCTCTTTGACACCTGGCGTATTGAAATCGTTAGAGGTGCTACCCAGCGCCATTACCAGGGTGTCATAGGCGATTTTACGTTCCGGAACCAGCAGTTCACCTTTCTCGTCGCGCAGTTCTGCAATAGTGATTGTTTTCGCTTCACGATCAATATCAATGACGGAACCCAGCTGGAACTGGAAACCATGATTGCGCGCATGGGCCAGATAGCTCAACGCATCGACGCCTTCATCAAGCGAGCCAGTCGCCACTTCGTGCAGCAGCGGTTTCCACAGGTGGCTGTGGTTACGATCGACCAGCGTAATTTTGGCTTTTTTCTTGCGTCCCAGCTTATGCCCCAGCTGTGTTGCCATTTCCAGCCCACCAGCACCGCCGCCGACAATCACAATCTTTTTCAATGGCGTAGTCAACGTGACCCCCTTAAATTTATTAACCAATTGTTAATTAATGGTTATTAACATAGCTCTTAATTAACAACAGGTTACAGCAATGAAAATGTTCTTCGCTATTGAGAATAACATGAATGGTGCATTGGTCATACCAAAATTGATGTTAATCAAGTTTTGTTGCTGAAAAGATAGGCGACTTTACCGGGTGAGATCAAAAAACAGAGTTTATTGTTTATTATTTGAGCGAATTTGTGAGAGTGATATAGAGTGAGGGGTGTATGCAGGGCGTTCGGTAGGCCTGATAAGAAGCGCATCAGGCATTGATGCTCGACTGTCGGATGCGGCGTGGACGCCTTATCCGACCCACAGAATTCGGAGCGCATCAGGTACCGGCAAGGTTACCTGATGCGACGAGGGCATTTACCCGAGGGTTTTGAACGCTTTAATGCGCTGTAAATGCGGGGAGATATTCTTGAATTTGTGCGTCTGCTCTTCGTCCCAGACAATCTCGTAATAATGATGCAACTCTTCAGATGTCCGCTGGCTGTTAAGCGCTTCATCATTACGCGACAAAATCACCAGGCAACGATCGCGATTCTTCTCACGGAAGTTGGTCACACACTTAGTGGCAATATCGGCATACTCTTCCGGGCGATCAATCTTGCCTTCCATGTTCTCATAAGGGAACAAATTAGGGTTGAAGATCACCTGGCGGATGTCGCAAAGAAAACCAATCCGTTCCGCCCAGTATCCGCCCAAGCCAACGCCGCAAATTAGCGGACGCTCGTCAACGTTCAGTTGCAACATTTTGTCCACTTCTTTAAGCAGATGCTGCATATCATGTTTCGGATGCCGCGTACTGTAGCTTATCAAGCGTACATCCGGGTCAATAAACTGCAATTGTAAGACTTTCTCGTGGTTACCCGGACTGTTAGAGTCAAAACCGTGTAAATAGATAATCATCGCTTCCTCACATAAGCCAGGGTTAGTGACCTGCTTTCTCTTCCTGCCAGCGTTCATGTAACTGATTCAGACGGGTGCTGATCGCTTTCCAGCGAGCCGAGTCCATCAGTTCCTGTCGCGAAAATGAACCTTTATGATACAAACGTGTAACACGTTCTGCCTTGATCGGTGACAGATTATCTAACACGCTGACGGCCCCTTTACGATTATTGCAGACCAGGATCATATCGCAACCCGCATCCAGTGAAGCCTGCCCGCGTTCGGCATAACTGCCCATAATCGCGGCACCTTCCATCGATAAATCGTCAGAGAAAATCACGCCGTCAAAACCCAGTTCCTGACGCAAAACGGTTTTCAGCCAGTAGGGAGAACCGCTCGCCGGACGCGGATCAACATCACTGTAGATCACATGCGCAGGCATAATGGCGTCGAGTTTATTTTCGCGGATTAAGGAACTGAAGACCGACATATCTTTAGCGCGAATCTCCGCTTGTGGACGTGGATCGCACGGTGTTTCTTTGTGTGAGTCTGCCGTTACTGCACCGTGTCCTGGGAAGTGTTTCCCGGTCGTTTTCATTCCGGCTTCATGCATACCATCAATAAACCGGCTGGCAATTGCCAGGGCTTTTTGTGGATCGGCATGATAAGAACGCTCGCCAATCGCCGCGCTGATATGCCCGACATCCAGCACAGGCGCAAAGCTGATATCAATATCCATAGCGATCATTTCGCTGGCCATCAACCAACCTGCCTCCTGCGCCAGTTTGCCACCCTCTTCCATTCCTGACAGCGCAGCGAATGATTGCGCCGCTGGCAAGCGGGTAAAACCTTCACGAAAACGCTGCACGCGTCCACCTTCCTGATCAACCGCCACCACCAGACGATTGCGCGAAGCTGCGCGGATCTGGCGCACCAGTTCACGTAACTGGGCAGGATCATGATAGTTACGCGTAAAGAGAATCAGCCCTCCCACCAGCGGATGCGCCAGTATTTCACGCTCTTCCGCGTCCAGTTCGTAACCTTCGACATCCAACATTACTGGACCCACACTGCTCTCCTTATTGTTTTATTAATAGCTGCCGCCAGGTGTCATCGGCCAGCCTGATAAATTGTTGATCGCCGGTTTGTCGCCAGCGGTACTCAAACCACCCTGCTTTGAGCATCAGCAGCCAGGGAAACCATCGCCTGACCTGACGCCATAATTGCGCCGGATAAATCTTCGCGCGAGTGGCATAGTCATTGACCAATTGCCGGTGCTGTTCAGTATTTTCCACCCACACCGCCGCCAGTTCCAGCGCGATATCACCATCTCCGGCATACTCCCAGTCGATGAGTTTTAACCCTGACGCGCTATGCACTAAATTTCCGGCGTGGACATCCATATGCAATGGACTTAAGCGTAAAGGCCGTGGTTCCCGCGCTTTGCGCAGACGTTTTAACATTCGCAGCCAACCCACTGTCCGCCGCGCCGGATCGCTTTGCTGCCAGTACAGTTCCAGTAACGGCAACAGCGTTATTCGCCAGCCAAAACGTGGTTGTTGATGTAGATAATACAGCAAGCCTGCCAGTTCGTTGGTATCCGGCAAATACGTTTTTACCGCGCCGGGCAGATAGTCGACTACCATCCAGTCACGGAGATATAAATGCGGCTTCGGTGCAATGCATGCGGGTAGTTGTGATAAAGCCCGATACTGGCGCAAGAACGCGGACTGCGGCGCATCAGGATCGTGCGGCTGACGCACAACAAAACGCTGGCCCTGATGTTCAATGAGAAAACTCCCGCCACTAAGCCCACTATTAAACGTCGTGACGGGATGATACTGCGGGAAAAAGCGCGACAGCAATTCGTCGCGCGTGATGGGATTATTGCTGCGAAACGGCACCTTTACCTGACCAGATAATTTCGCCCGTCTGCACCAGCATCAGCTGCATTTGTAGGGTCGGAGCGTTAACGTTGCCAGAGGCGCTGGAGTACAGCACGTAATGAGCGCCGACATTGCGGGCAATGCCTATGGCTTTACTACGGGTGCCTAAACTGTCCTGCGGCGACAAACCTAACTGTTGCTTCGCCATCGACAGTTGCTGGGCGGAAACCAGGGTAAATTTCCCGTTATTAGCCAGCGCATTTCGCAGCGTTTCGGTCGCTTCTGCGGCATTCAGCGAACCGTTAGTACGGTTGTTAACGCTATCAACCAGCAGGACGCTACCCGCAGTCACCCCGTCAGCCCCAAGCATCTTACTGACCATCGGCTGCATTGCGCCATTCCAGTCATAATGGCGAATATGCGGCGCAGGCGGTGCAGTTTGATCTTCGTGCTCAATTGGGCCTGGCTGCTGCGGGATCGTCGGCACCGAGGGCACTGTGGGGACAGGCTGTTGTGGCTCGGCTGGTTGTTCCGGCGCTGGTTTCACTTCTTCTACCGGTGCAGGTTCACGTTGCCCCACACACCCGGCGAGAAACATCGCCAGCGCGGTAATCAAGGCGTAGCGACTCATTTTTGTCATCAAGATTCACCCCTTACAAATATAGATAAAGTCTGACTTTGTGCGCCCCCAGAAAATTGGCGCTGCCGTACAGCGTTACCGCCGAATGTGCGGGAATGGTAACGCTGCGTGGCCTTTCCAGAGGATGCATCTCCAGCCCTCTGGCGTCATACCAGTAAAAACGATAATGAACGGTAACGGGTTCTTGCCTTTCGTTATAAAGCGTTGAGGATGCTGAAGGTTGAATATCAGACGTCGAAAGGAAGGGCTTTTCTGCACTGATGCCCGCAGCCAATAAAGATGACTCCATCACCAGCGATTGCTCATCATTCACCGGAATTTCCGGATGTGAACGACAGCCCACCAGCAGTAACAACACCAGAGACACCAGCCCAAAGCATCCTTTTCTCATCGTTACAGACCTTTATGCGCCAGCATTGGTCCCAGCGGACGGCCACCCAACAAGTGCATATGGATGTGGTAAACCTCTTGTCCGCCATGGCGGTTGGTATTCATGATCAGACGATAGCCATCTTCGGCAATACCTTCTTGCTCAGCAATTTTTGCCGCTACGGTGATCATGCGTCCCAGCGCCTGCTCATGCTCAGCTGAGACGTCGTTCACAGTCGGAATGAGGATATTCGGAATGATCAGAATATGCGTTGGCGCTTGCGGCGAAATATCGCGAAACGCCGTTACCAGATCATCCTGGTAGACGATATCGGAGGGGATCTCACGACGAATAATTTTGCTGAATATAGTTTCTTCTGCCACGACATTTTCCTTTTTCAAATAGCCATGCGTTGCGCCATGCTACGCCGCGCCACACTGCGAGTATAGAGTATGGTCGAGTTAAACCTGCTCTTTCAACCTTAACTCACGATTTCTTAAGCAAAAAATCGTTTTGCTGCCGTATATATCGCCATTATTCCCATTTCTGCCTGCGAATGCGCTGAAAAGACATTCTCTGTTTGGTTTACATGACAAATATGAATGCGTACATTTCTCATTTGCATTTACAAACAAAATTATTCGCACACTAAATATAATCGCTCATCACCCTCCTCCGGCATGAGCCTGACGACAACATAAACCAAGAGATTTCAAATGCTTTCAACACAATTTAACAGGGATAATCAATATCAAGCCATCACCAAACCGTCACTACTTGCCGGTTGCATAGCACTGGCACTATTACCTTCTGCCGCTTTTGCTGCACCAGCCACTGAAGAAACGGTGATTGTTGAGGGTTCAGCCACAGCTCCAGATGATGGCGAAAATGATTACAGCGTAACGTCTACCTCTGCGGGTACCAAAATGCAGATGACTCAACGTGATATTCCTCAGTCGGTCACTATTGTTAGCCAGCAGCGGATGGAAGATCAGCAGTTACAAACGCTGGGCGAAGTGATGGAAAACACGCTGGGGATCAGCAAAAGTCAGGCGGATTCCGATCGTGCTCTTTATTATTCCCGCGGATTCCAGATCGATAACTATATGGTTGATGGTATCCCCACCTATTTTGAATCGCGCTGGAATCTGGGCGACGCACTTTCTGATATGGCACTCTTTGAACGCGTAGAAGTAGTGCGTGGCGCGACAGGACTCATGACCGGGACGGGTAATCCATCTGCGGCAATTAATATGGTTCGAAAACACGCGACCAGTCGTGAATTTAAAGGCGATGTCTCGGCGGAATACGGTAGCTGGAACAAAGAACGGTATGTGGCGGATTTACAAAGCCCACTCACCGAAGACGGTAAAATCCGCGCGCGAATTGTCGGCGGCTACCAGAATAACGACTCATGGCTGGACCGCTACAACAGTGAAAAGACCTTCTTCTCGGGCATTGTCGATGCTGATTTAGGCGATCTTACGACGCTTTCAGCCGGTTACGAATATCAGCGCATTGATGTTAATAGCCCTACCTGGGGCGGTTTACCGCGCTGGAATACTGATGGCAGCAGCAACAGTTACGATCGCGCACGCAGTACCGCACCTGACTGGGCGTACAACGATAAAGAGATCAACAAGGTCTTTATGACCCTGAAGCAGCAGTTTGCTGATACCTGGCAAGCGACACTGAATGCCACCCACTCTGAAGTCGAATTTGACAGCAAAATGATGTATGTCGATGCCTATGTAAACAAAGCGGATGGTATGCTGGTTGGGCCATACAGTAATTATGGACCTGGCTTTGATTATGTCGGCGGCACCGGTTGGAACAGTGGCAAACGTAAAGTTGATGCGCTGGATTTGTTCGCTGACGGTAGTTATGAATTGTTTGGTCGTCAGCACAATCTAATGTTTGGTGGCAGTTACAGCAAACAAAACAATCGTTACTTCAGTTCATGGGCCAACATCTTCCCGGATGAAATTGGCAGTTTCTACAACTTTAATGGCAATTTCCCACAAACCGACTGGTCACCACAGAGCCTGGCGCAGGACGATACCACACATATGAAATCGTTATATGCTGCCACTCGTGTCACCCTTGCCGATCCGCTGCATCTGATCCTCGGCGCACGTTATACCAACTGGCGGGTTGATACGCTGACTTACAGCATGGAGAAAAACCACACCACGCCTTACGCTGGTCTGGTGTTTGACATCAATGACAACTGGTCGACCTACGCCAGCTATACCTCTATTTTCCAGCCGCAAAATGATCGTGACAGTTCAGGCAAATATCTGGCTCCAATCACCGGTAACAACTACGAGCTGGGTCTGAAATCGGACTGGATGAATAGCCGTCTGACCACCACGTTAGCCATCTTCCGTATTGAGCAGGATAATGTCGCTCAGTCCACCGGTACACCTATCCCCGGCAGCAACGGCGAAACCGCCTATAAAGCGGTGGATGGGACAGTCAGTAAAGGGGTGGAATTTGAACTCAACGGCGCAATTACCGACAACTGGCAGCTGACATTTGGCGCAACGCGCTATATTGCAGAGGATAACGAAGGAAACGCCGTTAATCCTAATCTGCCACGCACCACGGTTAAAATGTTCACCAGCTATCGGTTGCCTGTCATGCCAGAGTTGACGGTCGGCGGTGGTGTTAACTGGCAAAATCGCGTGTATACCGACACCGTGACGCCGTATGGCACCTTCCGCGCCGAGCAAGGTAGCTACGCGCTGGTGGATCTCTTCACCCGCTACCAGGTGACGAAAAACTTCTCGTTACAGGGGAACGTCAATAACCTGTTCGACAAAACCTACGATACCAACGTGGAAGGTTCTATCGTCTACGGCACACCGCGTAATTTCAGCATTACCGGCACGTATCAATTCTGAATAACACCTGTAAAAAAGGCAGCCATCTGGCTGCCTTAGTCTCCCCAACGTCTTACGGATTAGTGGTTACGGATGTACTCATCCATCTCGGTTTTCAGGTTATCGGATTTAGTACCGAAAATCGCCTGAACACCAGAACCAGCAACCACTACGCCCGCTGCGCCCAGTTTCTTCAGGCCGGCCTGATCCACTTTAGACACATCAGCAACGCTGACGCGCAGACGGGTAATACATGCGTCGAGGTTAGTAATGTTTTCTTTACCACCAAATGCAGCAACCAGAGCCGGTGCCATTTCGCTGGTACCTGTCGCTTTTGCATCTTCAGTCGCGTCTTCACGACCCGGCGTTTTCAGATCCAGTGCTTTAATCAGCACGCGGAAGATGGTGTAGTAAACAATCGCATAACCGATACCGACGATCGGGAACAGCCACAGTTTGCTGCTGTTACCAGACAGAACGATGAAGTCGATCAGACCGTGCGAGAACGACGTACCGTCACGCATCCCCAGAAGAATACAGATTGGGAATGCCAGGCCTGCCAGAATCGCGTGGATGATGTACAGGATCGGCGCAACGAACATGAAGGAGAACTCGATCGGCTCGGTGATACCGGTCAGGAACGAGGTCAGCGCCGCGGAGATCATAATACCGCCCACTTTCGCGCGGTTTTCTGGTTTAGCAGAGTGCCAGATAGCAATTGCGGCAGCTGGCAGACCGTACATTTTGAACAGGAAGCCACCAGACAGTTTACCCGCAGTCGGGTCACCCGCCATATAACGCGGAATGTCGCCGTGGAAAACCTGACCTGCTGCGTTGGTGTATTCACCAATCTGCATCTGGAAAGGTACGTTCCAGATGTGGTGCAGACCAAACGGTACCAGGCAACGTTCGATGAAACCGTAAATGCCAAACGCAACTACCGGGTTCTGGTAAGCAGCCCACTGAGAGAAGGTCTGGATTGCAGAACCAATCGGCGGCCAAATGAAGGACAGCACAACGCCAGTAAAGATGGCAGCCAGGCCAGAAATGATCGGCACAAAGCGTTTACCGGCAAAGAAGCCAAGATACTCAGGCAGCTTAATACGGTAGAAACGGTTAAACATGTACGCTGCGATCGCACCGGAGATAATCCCTCCGAGTACGCCAGTATCCGCCAGGTGTTTAGAGGCGATTTCTTCAGCAGGTAAATGCAGTACCAGTGGCGCAACCACGGCCATGGTTTTAACCATGATGCCATAGGCAACAACTGCGGCCAGCGCGGATACGCCATCGTTATTGGTAAAGCCGAGGGCGACACCGATCGCAAAAATCAGTGGCATGTTTGCAAAGACGGAACCGCCTGCTTCTGCCATAACATGCGATACAACGGCGGGCAGCCAGCTGAAATTCGCGGAACCGACGCCCAGCAGAATACCTGCGATAGGCAGTACGGATACCGGCAGCATCAGCGATTTACCGACCTTTTGCAGGTTAGCAAATGCATTCTTAAACATAATTGAGAGTGCTCCTGAGTATGGGTGCTTTTTTTACGTTCTCACGCGTGGCAAGGGGGGAGAGCCTCGCCGTGTACAGGGCATCTAAGCGCCCTTTATTTATTACACAGAGTAAAATAATTCAGTGCCAATTTGTTTGACGGCTATCACGTTTCAACTTCAGATCATTGGAGAAGTTGCACATTTTGACAAAACATATGTCACAATATTTCAAACGTGGTTATTCACCGCCCAATTTTCGGCGGTGAACTTTACTCGTTTTAGCCATTAATTACGAGCTTTAAAAAAACTCATTCAACGGATGGATTGAAGGCGGGAAGCGTCGATGTGAAACAGACGGGCGAAGTTATCGGTGGTTACCTGCGCCAGTTCTTCAACGGCAACACCTTTCAACACAGCCATGTATTCTGCAACGTCACGAACCATCGCAGGTTGATTCTCTTTTCCTCGATGCGGTACCGGCGCAAGGTAAGGTGAGTCAGTTTCCACCAGTAACCGATCCAGGGGGACATAACGCGCAGCATCGCGCAGTTGCTCCGCATTACGGAAGGTCACAATGCCGGAAAAGGAGATGTAAAATCCGAGATCCAGTAATTTACCCGCCGTTTCTCTGTCCTCTGTAAAACAGTGTAGTACGCCACCGCAATCCGTCACTTTTTCTTCGCGCAGAATTGCCAGCGTATCGGCACGGGCGTCACGGGTATGGACGATAACCGGCTTGTTCAGTTCACGACCAATCTGGATATGATGGATGAAGGACTCTTGCTGACGTACTTTAGTTTCCGGCGTGTAATAATAATCCAGCCCGGTTTCACCCAGCGCTACAACACCCTCTTCTGCCGCCAGACGGCGTAAATCTTCTACATCGTAGGGATCATTCTGGTTGAGTGGATGCACGCCACAAGAAAATACGACGTTGTCACGTTCGCCTACCAGATCCCGCATATGTAAATAACCCGGTAATGTTGTGGCGACTGCCAGACAAAATTTCACATCGCGTGCGGCGGCTTTCGCCAGAACGTCATCCACGTCCTTATGCAAAGATTCATAATCCAGACCATCGAGATGGCAGTGTGAGTCGACTAAAAACATGATGTCTCTCTTAAAGATGAGGAACCGGTAGCACAACGCCCGGTTGCAGGTAATGCTCAATACGCAGTAAAAGATCGGTGATGAGAAGCTCGCGGTTGATGCCTGTAACAGACATTAACTGTTCACGAATGTGGCAAACATCCCCCAGTATAGCCTGCAGGCGCGAGGGAGAAAGATGGTTTGCCAGTTCGGCGACCAGGCCCGGCACATCAACATTGGTCACCTGCGCAGCACCATGATGGCGTTTTAGCGCATCCATCAGCAACGTTGCCAGCCAGTGTAAACGCGCCGGAGCTTGTTCATGATTAAGGGCCGCTAGCAGCGAATACCAGTCGCCCGATGGCACGCTATATGCCAACGCCTGACACAATGTTTCACGAGCCTGCCAGTTATCTCCCTGAAACAACGCCAGTGCCGCGCCAGGCGAACCGGCGCTTAAGCGCAATGCGGCAAGTAATGCATCCTGTGACATTGTCACTTCGCGTGAAAGCCAGGTCACGGCGTACTGTTCCGGCGGCGGCGCAAGGTAATGTAACCGACAACGACTACGTAATGTTGCCAGTAAACGTTCAGGCTCGCGGGTAGCCAGGAAAAACCAGGTTTCTGCTGGTGGCTCTTCAAGCGTTTTCAGCAATGCGTTAGCCGCGGCGTCGGTTAGTAAGGCAGCATCGGTTACCCAAACGACTTTCGCACCACCTAAGCGTGCGTGCTCATTCAGCTTTTCGGTGACCTCACGTACCGCATCAACGCCCAGCGTATTTTTTCCTTTTTCGGGAGCCAGGGTGTAGTAATCGGGATGCGTGCCAGCCTGCATCAACTGACATCCACGACAGTGACCGCAACTTTTGTGGCCCTGCGGTTGTTGGCAGAGTAAATAACGGCTCAGGGCGTAGATTAAAGCATCATCGCCCATGCCCGGTAACGCCTGAATGAGTAGCGCATGGTGACCTCTTCCGGCCTGATAGCTGGCTACCAGTTTTTCGAAATCAGGTCGTAACCATGGATACCATCTCATGCGTCCAACTCCTTCACCCAGTGGGTCACGGTAGTGCGGATTGCATCCATCACGGCCTCCAGCGGCTGGGTGGCATCAATGGTATGAATGCTTTTATCTTGTGCTGCCAGTTCCAGATAGCGGGCGCGGGTGCGATTAAAGAAATCGAAAGATTCTTGCTCAATACGATCCAGCTCGCCGCGCGCACGCGCGCGTTTTAAGCCAACTTCCGGGGTAACATCGAGATAGAGCGTTAAGTCGGGGCGAAAATCCCCGAGAACAGCATCACGCAGTGTTGCCAGCATATGTTGGTCAATACCACGTCCGCCGCCCTGATACGCCTGAGTGGAGAGATCGTGGCGATCGCCAATCACCCAAGTGCCGTTAGCCAGAGCTGGTTTGATGACCGTTTCTACCAGTTGAACGCGCGCGGCATAAAACATCAGAACTTCGGCTTTATCGGTAATGACTTCATCGCCTACCGATTTGATATCCAGCACCAGGCTTCTTAACTTTTCGGCAAGTTGCGTACCGCCAGGTTCCCGAGTGAAAACCATGTCGCGGATACCCAGTTGCTCGAGCGTCTCAACCACCACATTACGCGCGGTAGTTTTGCCTGCGCCTTCCAGCCCCTCAATGACGATATACTTACTGCGCATTTTTTTCCTTAAGCACTTTCAGATAATCCTGCACAGACTTGTTATGACTGGCAAGATTGGTATTAAACGTGTGACCACCTTTACCATCGGCCACAAAATAGAGATACGGCGTTTTTGCCGGATGCGCAGCAGCCTTCAGCGAATCCGCCCCCGGCGTCGCTATCGCACCTGGCGGCAGACCGGTAATGGTATAGGTGTTATACGCTGTCGGCGTTTCCAGGTCTGCACGAGAAAGTTTGCCATTATAACGCTCTCCCATCCCGTAAATCACGGTCGGGTCGGTCTGCAGGCGCATACCAATGCGTAAACGGTTGATAAATACTGAGGCAACCTTATCGCGTTCACTGGCAACGGCGGTTTCTTTTTCGATAATTGATGCCATCGTCACCAACTGGTTTTTATCTTTATAAGGCAGACCGTCCGCACGCCCTTCCCAGGCGCTATCGACCGCTTTCACCATTTTCTTGTGCGCTCGCTTGAGTAACGCGACATCGGTGGTATTGGCGGTATACATCCAGGTGTCTGGCCAGAACCAACCTTCAATCCACTCCGGGTTTTCCAGTTCAAGTGCCTGCGCTACGGTGGCGTACTTATCATCGCTCAGCGTATGCTTGATATACGGGGCCTCACGCAATTGCTTGAGGTAATCGCTCAGACGCATCCCTTCTACCAGTCGCAGAGGGAACTGTGCTTCTTTACCGCTTTCCAGCAATTTCAGCATCTCGCGCACGGTCATCTGCGGTGTAAAGCGGTAAGTCCCGGCTTTAAAGTGAGAAAGATCCGGTTCGATACGCAGCAGCCATTGAAAAACCCGTGGACGATTGATGATCTTATCGGCATAAAGCTGTTCACCGAGCGCCAGACGTCCGGTCCCTGGCTTCAGGGTAAATATCGTCTCTTCTTTGATAAGCAATTTGCTGTCGGCAAGATGGCGAACCTTCCAGACGCCCACACCAGCGGCGATACCCAGTACCACCAGCAATAACAAGATTATCAATAACACTTTTTTCATGACTAATTCGGGCGCTCACAAAGTGGGGCTAAATATTCATATAACGTTGCTGACGAAAAGGAGACATCGCCACAGGCACATACGGGCATCACTGGCATTAACGCATTACAAATAACCATCTCATCTGCCTGCAACGACTCTTCCAGAGAGGCTTGCACTTCGACAAGCTGATAAGAGGATTGTGCCAGCAAACGGATACAGAATTGTCGCATAATGCCGTTAACACCTGCCTGATCCAGTCGCGGCGTATAAACTACGTTGCCCTTCCGCCAGAACAAATTAGCCGCACAGCATTCCGTAACCCACCCTTCGCTGTCAAGGACCAGCGCCTCATCAGCGTTTGTCTGCTCAAGATGAGAGCGAATCAATACTTGCTCAAGACGATTGAGATGTTTAATACCTGCAAGATGAGGATTGCGCCCCAGCCGCACCGGGCTTAGCGCCAACGTAATCCCCTCGTTACGCAAACGGTCGTAATGTGCAGGATAAGCCGTAACGGAGAGAATCCGCGTTGCCGGTCCGCTGTTCAATGTGCTGTACCCTCGCCCGCCACTACCGCGACTGATCACGACTTTCAGCACACCATTTTGCTGTTCTGCTGCCAGCGTTTTCATCTCTTGTTCAAGCTGAGGCCAGAAGTCACAGGAAATCATCAACCGCTGACAAGCATCCTGTAGTCGCTGGATATGCGCCGATAACAAACTGACTTTACCGTCGATAACTCTGGCGGTGGTAAAACAACCATCACCAAACTGCGTTGCCCGATCGCTTACTGCCAGCGATTCCTGCTTATGACCGTTAATTAAGAACATACCGGCTCCTTATCAGAGAATTGTTAGTGTGGCAGCATGTTCACTACGGAACAAGTCGGAATAAAAGCTAAGAAAAAAGGCCCGCAAGCGGACCTTTTATAAGGGTGGAAAATGACAACTTAGATCTTTTTAAAGATCAAAGAACCATTAGTGCCACCGAAGCCGAAGGAGTTACACAGAGTGTATTCCATTCCGCTAACCTGACGCGCTTCGTGCGGTACGAAATCCAGATCGCAACCTTCATCCGGGTTATCCAGGTTGATGGTTGGCGGAACAGCCTGATCGCGCAGCGCCAGGATGGAGTAGATAGATTCTACTGCACCCGCCGCACCTAACAGGTGACCGGTCATAGATTTCGTGGAGCTTACCAACACACGGCTTGCAGCTTCACCGAAGATGGTTTTCACCGCCTGCGCTTCAGCTTTATCGCCAGCCGGCGTAGAAGTACCGTGCGCGTTAACGTAGCCAATCTGACTCGCTTCAATGCCTGCATCACGCAGAGCATTTGCCATCGCCAGAGCTGCGCCTGCGCCATTTTCTGGCGGTGACGTCATATGATAAGCATCGCTGCTCATACCAAAGCCGACGAGTTCAGCGTAAATTTTCGCACCGCGTTTTTTCGCGTGTTCGTACTCTTCAAGTACCAGCATACCGGCACCATCGCCCAGTACGAAACCATCACGCTCTTTATCCCACGGGCGGCTCGCCGCTTGCGGGTTATCATTGCGGGTAGATAATGCACGTGCCGCGCCAAAACCACCAACGCCCAGCGGCGTACTGGCTTTCTCTGCGCCACCTGCAACCATCACGTCAGCATCGCCATACGCGATAATACGCGCAGCATGGCCAATGTTGTGCACGCCGGAAGTACAGGCAGTCGCGATAGAGATGCTCGGGCCACGCAGGCCATACATGATAGTCAGATGACCTGCCACCATGTTCACAATCGTTGACGGAACGAAGAATGGGCTGATCTTACGTGGACCACCGTTCATCAGAGATGTGTGGTTTTCTTCGATCAGTCCGAGGCCGCCAATCCCGGAGCCAATTGCGGCACCAATGCGGGTTGCGTTCTCTTCCGTTATTTCAAGGCCAGAATCCTGCATGGCCTGAACGCCAGCGACAATTCCATATTGAATGAAGGCATCCATCTTGCGCTGTTCTTTGCGCGAGATAATGTCCTCACAGTTAAAATCCTTTACTAAGCCAGCAAATTTCGTTGCATAGGCGCTAGTATCGAAATGGTCGATTAGGCTGATGCCACTCTGACCGGCAAGCAGAGCTTTCCAGGTAGACTCTACGGTATTGCCGACAGGAGACAACATGCCCAGTCCGGTCACAACTACACGACGCTTAGACACGTTTGTCCTCCAGGGAGGGAAAAAATGATTCTAGTGGGACAAAAAGATAAAACTCAGGCGGTCGAACGACCGCCTGGAGATGTTCACTTACGCCTGGTGGCCGTTGATGTAATCAATGGCAGCCTGAACGGTGGTGATTTTCTCAGCTTCTTCGTCCGGAATCTCAGTATCAAACTCTTCTTCCAGAGCCATTACCAGCTCAACGGTGTCAAGAGAATCCGCGCCCAGGTCTTCAACGAAAGAAGCATTGTTGGTAACTTCTTCCTGCTTAACGCCCAGCTGTTCGCCGATAATTTTCTTAACGCGTTCTTCGATAGTGCTCATACTCTTAAATTTCCTATCAAAACTCGCTTTCGCGATGGTTTTCGTAGTGTATAAAATGTTGAAAAATTTGCAACTAAATCCCGGCAGGTCTTACCACGATTTTACGTTATTTTGAGGCCTTACCCCCCAATAACGCAAATCATTTTGCACTAATTATTACTCATAACCACGCAGACTGCGCGCAACATGAGCATTTTGTGCAAATCGCGGTCAGACCATGTACATCCCGCCGTTCACATGCAAAGTTTCACCCGTGATGTAAGCTGCTTCGTCGGATGCCAGGAATGCAACCGCGTTGGCGATTTCCTGTGCGCCGCCGAGGCGACCCGCAGGAACCTGCGCCAGGATACCCGCACGCTGGTCATCGCTCAGCGCACGTGTCATGTCCGTTTCAATAAAGCCCGGAGCAACAACGTTTACAGTAATACCGCGTGACGCAACTTCGCGCGCCAGTGATTTACTGAAGCCGATCAAGCCCGCTTTCGCCGCAGCGTAGTTGGCCTGACCGCCATTTCCCATGGTACCAACCACAGAACCGATAGTGATAATACGACCATGACGCTTTTTCATCATAGCGCGCATTACCGCTTTTGACAGACGGAAAACAGATGAAAGGTTGGTTTCGATAATATCGTTCCACTCTTCATCTTTCATTCGCATTAACAGGTTATCACGAGTGATACCGGCATTATTGACCAGGATATCCACTTCACCAAATTCTGCGCGAATTTTTTCCAGAACAGATTCGATAGATGCCGGGTCGGTCACATTCAACATCAGACCTTTGCCGTTGGCACCTAAATAATCACTGATCGCCTGAGCGCCATTTTCACTGGTCGCAGTGCCAATAACTTTCGCGCCACGGGCTGCGAGCGTTTCAGCAATTGCGCGGCCAATTCCGCGGCTTGCACCGGTTACCAGTGCGATTTTTCCTTCAAAATTCATGATTTTCCTCTTTTAAAGCTCGAGCGCCGCTGCCATCGCTGAAGGTTCGTTCAGCGCCGAGGCGGTCAGGGTGTCGACAATGCGTTTCGTCAGGCCAGTAAGCACTTTGCCCGGGCCGACTTCATAGAGATGTTCTACGCCTTGCGCTGCCATGTACTCAACAGACTTCGTCCACTGAACCGGGTTATACAACTGACGTACCAGTGCGTCACGGATGGCATCACCATTGGTTTCGCATTTCACATCAACGTTATTCACAACAGGAACTGTTGGTGCGTTAAAGGTGATTTTCGCTAATTCTACTGCCAGTTTGTCGGCTGCTGGTTTCATCAGCGCACAGTGAGACGGTACGCTCACTGGTAACGGCAGCGCGCGTTTTGCGCCCGCCGCTTTACAGGCAGCGCCAGCACGCTCAACCGCTTCTTTATGACCGGCAATAACCACCTGTCCCGGAGAGTTAAAGTTTACCGGAGAAACGACCTGACCTTCTGCAGCTTCTTCACACGCTTTCGCAATAGACGCATCATCCAGACCGATGATTGCCGCCATAGCGCCCGTGCCTTCCGGTACGGCTTCTTGCATGAACTTGCCGCGCATCTCAACCAGACGCACCGCATCAGCGAAATCAATCACACCAGCGCAAACCAGCGCGGAGTATTCCCCCAGGCTGTGACCGGCCATCATTGCCGGTGCTTTACCGCCCTGCTGCTGCCATACGCGATACAGCGCAACAGATGCAGTCAACAGCGCAGGCTGAGTTTGCCAGGTTTTATTCAGTTCTTCAGCTGGCCCCTGCTGGGTCAGCGCCCACAGGTCGTAGCCCAGCGCCGCAGAAGCTTCAGCAAACGTTTCTTCGACAATTGGATAGCTCGCCGCCATATCAGCCAGCATTCCAACGGTTTGAGAACCCTGTCCAGGGAACACAAATGCAAATTGCGTCATGTTTTAATCCTTATCCTAGAAACGAACCAGCGCGGAGCCCCAGGTGAATCCACCGCCAAAGGCTTCAAGCAGAACCAACTGCCCCGGCTTAATGCGCCCGTCGCGTACAGCTTCATCCAGCGCGCACGGGACAGAGGCCGCAGAGGTATTACCGTGGCGATCCAGCGTCACCACGACATTATCCATAGACATACCGAGTTTTTTCGCCGTTGCACTGATAATACGCAGGTTAGCCTGATGCGGAACCAGCCAGTCCAGTTGAGAACGGTCAAGATTATTCGCCGCCAGCGTCTCATCAACGATGTGCGCCAGTTCCGTTACCGCAACCTTGAAGACTTCGTTGCCCGCCATCGTCAGATGAATTGAATTCTCTGGATTCACGCGGTCGGCGTTTGGCAGCGTCAGCAATTCCCCATAACTACCGTCGGCATGCAGATGGGTGGAAATGATTCCCGGCTCTTCAGAGGCAGCCAGCACCGCAGCGCCCGCGCCATCGCCAAAAATAATAATAGTCCCACGATCGGTTGGATCGCAGGTGCGCGCCAGTACATCGGAACCGACGACCAGAGCATACTTCACCGCCCCAGATTTCACGTATTGATCGGCTACGCTTAATGCATAGGTGAAACCTGCGCAGGCTGCTGCAACGTCAAATGCCGGGCAACCTTTAATGCCCAACATGCTTTGAATCTGACAAGCTGCGCTCGGGAAAGCGTGCGTAGCAGAAGTCGTTGCCACAACGATCAGGCCAATCTGGTCTTTCTCAATGCCCGCCATCTCAATTGCGCGTGTCGCCGCTTCAAAGCCCATGGTTGAAACGGTTTCGTTTGGCGCGGCAATGTGGCGTTCGCGGATACCGGTACGAGTGACAATCCACTCGTCAGAGGTGTCCACCATTTTTTCCAAATCGGCGTTTGTCCGCACTTGTTCGGGCAGATAGCTGCCAGTACCAATAATCTTCGTATACATGTACGCTCAGTCACTTTTCGGTTATATACCGTCACTTGCAAACTGCGAGTTCGCTGGCAGCGTCCTGCTACCGCAGAGTTCCGCTTTTGCCACCGTCCAGCAGCTCAAAACCAGCTGGGTATACAGATTCCAGGCGAGCGGCAATTCGCTGAGGAACTTGTCGCTGCACCGCCTGCACTGCCTGTTCAATCGCGACCGCAAAAGCTCGCTGATTGGCTGCACCATGACTTTTTATCACCGTGCCGCGCAATCCTAACAGACAGGCGCCGTTATACTGGTCGGGGTTGAGGTGACTGAATCGCCTCGTCAGGCTCTTTTGTAGCCAACGCTTTAATAACAGTAGCCACCACGACCGTTTTTTCCCTTCACCCTGAGATTTCAGCAGAGAAAGGAACATCCTGACAACACCTTCCATCGTCTTTAATGTGACATTTCCTGTAAAGCCGTCACAAACCAGCACATCTGTCTTGCCAGTTAACAACTCATTGGCTTCAAGATAGCCGATATAATTGATAGAAGGGATTGTTTTAAGCACCGCTGAGGCATCCCGAATACTGTCGAGACCCTTTACTTCTTCTTCACCAATATTGAGCAACGCCACGCGAGGATTGGGAATTTCCACCACCTCTTCAGCCAGAACTGAGCCCATAATGGCAAATTGCACCAGCATTGTGCTGTCACAATCGACGTTGGCCCCTAAGTCAAGGACCACCGTTTTGCCCTTTTGCTGATGTGGTAATACCGTCACCAGCGCCGGACGCTCAATCCCCTCCAGGGGCTTGAGTAATAATTTTGCCAGCCCCATCAGCGCCCCGGTATTACCGGCACTGACACAGGCTTGCGCTCGACCTTCTTTCACCAGCTCCAGGGCCACGCGCATTGAACTCCCACGACTGGCGCGGATAGCTTGCGAAGGCCGGGCATCACTGGCGATAACTGACTGCGCAGGAATAATCTGCAGACGCGAACGTTGTTCAAAGTCAGCTTTAGCAAGTAATGGCGTGATGGCGTCGGGATTGCCGACTAAAAGAAGAGTGAGTTGCGAATTAGAATTCAGTGCCTGCAATGCTGCAGGCACTGTCACGGAAGGGCCAAAATCCCCTCCCATGACATCTAACGCCAGGGTTAGACGTGTCAAGGTATCGTCGCCGCCCGGTTTGGTCTTTCCCCAGTTGCCTGGGGAAAATCCTCACTAAGCTTCATCACGCAGATGCGTGATTACTTAGCGATGACCTTGCGGCCGCGGTAGTAACCGTCGGCAGTGATGTGGTGACGCAGGTGTTTTTCACCAGAAGTTTTGTCTACAGACAGGCTGGTGACTGCGGTCAGCGCGTCATGGGAACGACGCATGCCACGTTTGGAACGGGTTGGTTTATTCTGTTGTACGGCCATGGACCTTACTCCTCAATTACGGTTTATCCCCGATCCAACGGGGAGCACCAATTACTTACGCTTTAAGCTGGCTAATACGGCAAATGGGTTTGGCTTTTGCGCTTCTTCAGGCAGTTCACCAAAGACCATGTCCGCTTCGGACACTTCACAGTGTTCAGAATCATGCACCGGAACTACCGGCAAGGCGAGGATGATTTCATCTTCAACCATTGCAAGCAGATCGATTTCACCGAATTCGTTAACCTCAATCGGTTCATACGCTTCCGGCAGTGCTTCAGCCTGTTCGTCTGAACGCACAGGACTAAAACAATACGTTGTGTAGACCTGATGAGTAAACGGCTTCCCGCAACGCTGACACTCGAGCGTTACCGTCACCTTCGCATCGCCGTTTAACACTGCGAGACGTTGGTTATCGATAGCGAACGACATGGAGCATTCCACATCACTGTCCACACTGACTACGGATTCGGCGACGCGCTCAACCTGATCAGGGGTATAGATACCCTGGTAATCAAGGCGTTTTTGAGCCGTACGAACCGGATCGAGAGTCAGGGGTAATTTTACCTTTTGCATAGGGCGCGCATATTAACTTTGTAACGTCATAGAGTCAAAGAAAAAGGCAGCCTGTGGTTGCCTTTTGCCAATAATTCGCACACATTGCGGGTTACTGCTTTATTTTCGTTCAGTGCTGATAACAAACATCAACCTGCAAAACGAAGCGCATAGTTTAAAATGGCTATCATCAATACGCTATATCTGATGGAAAAAAATATGCCTAAACTTATTTTAGCCTCCACCTCGCCATGGCGTCGCGCTCTTCTGGAAAAACTGCAAATCTCTTTTGAATGTGCAGCACCAGAGGTCGACGAAACCCCACGCAGCGACGAATCACCGCGACAGTTGGTGCTTCGACTGGCACAAGAAAAAGCGCAATCTCTGGCGTCACGTTATCCGGATCATTTAATTATTGGTTCAGACCAGGTATGTGTTCTTGATGGCGAAATCACCGGTAAACCGTTAACGGAAGAAAATGCCCGTCTGCAATTACGCAAAGTCAGCGGCAATATCGTCACCTTCTATACTGGACTGGCGTTGTTTAATTCGGCGAATGGGCATCTGCAAACAGAAGTGGAGCCTTTTGACGTCCATTTCCGTCACCTGAGCGAGGCGGAGATTGATAATTACGTGCGTAAAGAGCATCCCCTGCACTGCGCGGGTAGCTTTAAGAGTGAAGGATTTGGCATTACGCTGTTTGAGCGTTTAGAGGGGCGTGATCCTAACACGCTGGTTGGTTTACCGCTAATCGCGCTGTGTCAGATGTTACGTCGGGAAGGGAAAAACCCGCTGATGGGATAGTTTTTTGCGCCGGATGTGGTTACGTCGCATCCGGCAATCGGTGCTGGCGGCCTGATGCGGCGTAAACGCCTTATCAGGCCAACCGCCCATTATCAGGTTTATATGCTTGTATTAGCGCGCGTTACGCAGCTTTTGCAAACAACGCTTCAAACCTTCATCCATCGGAGCTTCGATACGCATCACCTCACCGGTCCCCGGATGAGTAAACTTCAACGCTGCAGCGTGCAGGAACAGGCGATTTAATCCCGTGCCTGCTTCAGTGAGCTGCCTGTCAAATTCACGGTCACCGTAGCGATCGTCAAAGGCAATCGGATGACCCGCATATTGTGTATGCACACGGATCTGGTGAGTACGCCCTGTTACCGGGCTACAACGCACCAGGGTGGCAAATGCATAGCGTTCTTCCACTTTAAAGCGTGTTTCCGACGGTTTGCCTTCCTGACTCACACGCACGATACGTTCGCCGCTTTGCAGAATATTTTTCAGTAACGGTGCTTGAACGCTCTTCACATGCGACTGCCACTGACCGCGCACCAGCGCCAGGTAATCTTTTTGCATCCCTTTTTCACGTAATTGCTCATGCAGAGAACGCAACGCCGAGCGTTTTTTCGCTACCAGCAAAACACCTGAGGTGTCCCGGTCAAGACGATGAACCAGTTCAAGGAACCGCGCTTCCGGGCGCAACGCCCGCAAACCTTCAATAACGCCGAAGCTTAAACCACTGCCGCCATGTACCGCCGTACCGGAAGGTTTATTCAGCACCAGGATGTGATCATCTTCATATAAGATGACGTCCGCCAGCGCCGCCACCTTTTGCAGATGTGGCGAAACCGCCTCTTCTTCCCGCTCAGCAACGCGAACCGGTGGAATACGCACCTCATCACCCGCTTCGAGTTTATATTCAGGCTTAATACGTTTTTTGTTCACCCGCACTTCGCCTTTACGCAAAATACGGTAAATCATACTTTTTGGTACGCCTTTCAATTGGGTACGCAAAAAGTTATCGATACGTTGCCCCGCTTCGTCAGCGGTGATAGCAACAATTTTTACGGATGGAGTCTCTGTTTTCATGGTTGGCGATTCTAATTAGCCAACAGGATTCGCGCCACTCATTTTTCTATGCTTATATTTACTTTTGCACCTTATTACTTCACTGCGTGATCACTTTATTGATGGTTATTAAACCAATCACCAGCAAGAAGTGAAAAAACTGTGAGTAAGCGGGTGATAAATGGTAAAAGTCATCTTGCTATAACAAGGCTTGCAGTGGAATAATGAGGCCGTTTCCGTGTCCATCCTTGTTAAAACAAGAAATTTTACGGAATAACCCATTTTGCCCGACCGATCATCCACGCAGCAATGGCGTAAGACGTATTGATCTTTCAGGCAGTTAGCGGGCTGCGGGTTGCAGTCCTTACCGGTAGATGGAAATATTTCTGGAGAGTAATACCCAGTCTGTTTCTTTGATAATTGCGCTGTTTTTCCGCATGAAAAACGGGCAACCGACACTCTGCGCCTCTTTGAGCTGACGATAACCGTGAGGTTGGCGACGCGACTAGACACGAGGCCATCGGTTCACACCCGGAAAGGCGTTACTTTGCCCGCAGCTTAGTCGTCAATGTAAGAATAATGAGTAAGTTACGATGAAAAGAATGTTAATCAACGCAACTCAGCAGGAAGAGTTGCGCGTTGCCCTTGTAGATGGGCAGCGTCTGTATGACCTGGATATCGAAAGTCCAGGGCACGAGCAGAAAAAGGCAAACATCTACAAAGGTAAAATCACCCGCATTGAACCGAGTCTGGAAGCTGCTTTTGTTGATTACGGCGCTGAACGTCACGGTTTCCTCCCACTAAAAGAAATTGCCCGCGAATATTTCCCTGCTAACTACAGTGCTCATGGTCGTCCCAACATTAAAGATGTGTTGCGTGAAGGTCAGGAAGTCATTGTTCAGATCGATAAAGAAGAGCGCGGCAACAAAGGCGCGGCATTAACCACCTTTATCAGTCTGGCGGGTAGCTATCTGGTTCTGATGCCGAACAACCCGCGCGCGGGTGGCATTTCTCGCCGTATCGAAGGCGACGACCGTACCGAATTAAAAGAAGCACTGGCAAGCCTTGAACTGCCGGAAGGCATGGGGCTTATCGTGCGCACCGCTGGCGTCGGCAAATCTGCTGAGGCGCTGCAATGGGATTTAAGCTTCCGTCTGAAACACTGGGAAGCCATCAAAAAAGCCGCTGAAAGCCGCCCGGCCCCGTTCCTGATTCATCAGGAGAGCAACGTAATCGTTCGCGCATTCCGCGATTACTTACGTCAGGACATCGGCGAAATCCTTATCGATAACCCGAAAGTGCTCGAACTGGCACGTCAGCATATCGCTGCATTAGGTCGCCCGGATTTCAGCAGCAAAATCAAACTGTACACCGGCGAGATCCCGCTGTTCAGCCACTACCAGATCGAGTCACAGATCGAGTCCGCCTTCCAGCGTGAAGTTCGTCTGCCGTCTGGTGGTTCCATTGTTATCGACAGCACCGAAGCGTTAACGGCCATCGACATCAACTCCGCACGCGCGACCCGCGGCGGCGATATCGAAGAAACCGCGTTTAACACTAACCTCGAAGCTGCCGATGAGATTGCTCGTCAGCTGCGCCTGCGTGACCTCGGCGGCCTGATTGTTATCGACTTCATCGACATGACGCCAGTACGCCACCAGCGTGCGGTAGAAAACCGTCTGCGTGAAGCGGTGCGTCAGGACCGTGCGCGTATTCAAATCAGCCATATTTCTCGCTTTGGCCTGCTGGAAATGTCCCGTCAGCGCCTGAGCCCATCACTGGGTGAATCCAGTCATCACGTTTGTCCGCGTTGTTCTGGTACTGGCACCGTGCGTGACAACGAATCGCTGTCGCTCTCTATTCTGCGTCTGATCGAAGAAGAAGCGCTGAAAGAGAACACCCAGGAAGTTCACGCCATTGTTCCTGTGCCAATCGCTTCTTACCTGCTGAATGAAAAACGTTCTGCGGTAAATGCCATTGAAACTCGTCAGGACGGTGTGCGCTGTGTAATTGTGCCAAACGATCAGATGGAAACCCCGCACTACCACGTGCTGCGCGTGCGTAAAGGGGAAGAAACCCCAACCTTAAGCTACATGCTGCCGAAGCTGCATGAAGAAGCGATGGCGCTGCCGTCTGAAGAAGAGTTCGCTGAACGTAAGCGTCCGGAACAACCTGCGCTGGCAACCTTTGCCATGCCGGATGTGCCGCCTGCGCCAACGCCAGCTGAACCTGCCGCGCCTGTTGTAGCTCCAGCACCGAAAGCTGCACCGGCAACACCAGCAGCTCCTGCACAACCTGGGCTGTTGAGCCGCTTCTTCGGCGCACTGAAAGCGCTGTTCAGCGGTGGTGAAGAAACCAAACCGACCGAGCAACCAGCACCGAAAGCAGAAGCGAAACCGGAACGTCAACAGGATCGTCGCAAGCCTCGTCAGAACAACCGCCGTGACCGTAATGAGCGCCGCGACACCCGTAGTGAACGTACTGAAGGCAGCGATAATCGCGAAGAAAACCGTCGTAATCGTCGCCAGGCACAGCAGCAGACTGCCGAGACGCGTGAGAGCCGTCAGCAGGCTGAGGTAACGGAAAAAGCGCGTACCGCCGACGAGCAGCAAGCGCCGCGTCGTGAACGTAGCCGCCGCCGTAATGATGATAAACGTCAGGCGCAACAAGAAGCGAAGGCGCTGAATGTTGAAGAGCAATCTGTTCAGGAAACCGAACAGGAAGAACGTGTACGTCCGGTTCAGCCGCGTCGTAAACAGCGTCAGCTCAATCAGAAAGTGCGTTACGAGCAAAGCGTAGCCGAAGAAGCGGTAGTCGCACCGGTGGTTGAAGAAACTGTCGCTGCCGAACCAATTGTTCAGGAAGCGCCAGCTCCACGCACAGAACTGGTGAAAGTCCCGCTGCCAGTCGTAGCGCAAACTGCACCAGAACAGCAAGAAGAGAACAATGCTGATAACCGTGACAACGGTGGCATGCCGCGTCGTTCTCGCCGCTCGCCTCGTCACCTGCGCGTAAGTGGTCAGCGTCGTCGTCGCTATCGTGACGAGCGTTATCCAACCCAGTCGCCAATGCCGTTGACCGTAGCGTGCGCGTCTCCGGAACTGGCCTCTGGCAAAGTCTGGATCCGCTATCCAATTGTACGTCCGCAAGATGTACAGGTTGAAGAGCAGCGCGAACAGGAAGAAGTACATGTGCAGCCGATGGTGACTGAGGTCCCTGTCGCCGCCGCTATCGAACCGGTTGTTAGCGCGCCAGTTGTTGAAGAAGTGGCCGGTGTCGTAGAAGCCCCCGTTCAGGTTGCCGAACCGCAACCGGAAGTGGTTGAAACGACGCATCCTGAAGTGATCGCTGCCGCGGTAACTGAACAGCCGCAGGTGATTACCGAGTCTGATGTTGCCGTAGCCCAGGAAGTTGCAGAACAAGCAGAACCGGTGGTTGAACCGCAGGAAGAGACGGCAGATATTGAAGAAGTTGTCGAAACTGCTGAGGTTGTAGTTGCTGAACCTGAAGTTGTTGCTCAACCTGCCGCGCCAGTAGTCGCTGAAGTCGCAGCAGAAGTTGAAACGGTAGCTGCGGTCGAACCTGAGGTCACCGTTGAGCATAACCACGCTACCGCGCCAATGACGCGCGCTCCAGCACCGGAATATGTTCCGGAGGCACCGCGTCACAGTGACTGGCAGCGCCCTACTTTTGCCTTCGAAGGTAAAGGTGCCGCAGGTGGTCATACGGCAACACATCATGCCTCTGCCGCTCCTGCGCGTCCGCAACCTGTTGAGTAATAATTAGCTCAAAGTAATCAAGCCCTGGTAACTGCCAGGGCTTTTTTATTTCATCTTTGAATCAACATATTAAAATTCATCGAATGGCATCCTTGCTAACCAACAATGCAAAATAGGCAAAAAAATGCCCGCCCCAGCGATCCCAGAGCAGGCAGACAAAACATACCCAGTTTCATGATATGTTTTAAAGCGAAATTATTTGCTGAGCTGGAAGAGCGACAATCCCTGCATATCGGTAAATGCTTTATACGATGCCTGCAATGCCGTTTGCTGCATGATGTAAGATGAAATAGTTGCATTCCAGTCCACATCAACCAGATCGCTCATCTGCTGCGTTTGCCCTAAAGCGCGATCGCTACCTAATGAATCCAGCGACTCCAGTTCGTTCAGCTGCGTGCCTAATTCCGCGCGAACAGTCAGCACATTGTTCAGCGAGTTTTTCAGTCCGCGGTTGGTTTTATCTAACGCCGCAGCGGCGGTTTCTTTATCCGCTTCGCTATCCGCGACCGGCGTTTTCAGGGCTGCGATGGCACTATCCAGCATGGCAAAAAGATTGGTTTCAGAAGCGCTACCGTCTGGTTCCGCTACCGCGTTGCTGGTAATACTGTCGAAAATTTTGTCACCCGTGTGCCCTATCACCATCGAACGCGAAGCATCGACCTGTTGTTTAATACTTTCTGCTCCACCGACGTATTTCCCTTTCTCTTCGCTAAACGGCGCAGTCTCTGTTTTATAACCGGCAAAAATGTAGCGCCCGTTACCGTCAGTGGTGTTTGCCAGATTCAGCAACTGGTCACGAAGCCCCTGAATATCCGTAGCCAGCGAGGCCCGGTCATCGTCACTCAAGGTGCCATTGCTGGCGTAGACAATTTTTTCCTGAGCATTCTGGATAGCAGTGGTGACCTGGCTAAGTACACTCTCTTCCAGTGACACTTTTTGAGTGGCGAAAGTACGCGCCAGCGTGTACTGGCTGTTTTGCGCCTGTGCCTGGGAGAGAACTACGGCTTGTGATGCAGCAATGGGATCGTCAGAAGGGTTAACGACTCGCTTACCCGTCGACATCTGTTCGCCGTACTTCATCCATTCTGCCTGAGAATTGGTGATACCACGCATGTTTTGCTGGTACATCATCTGTGTACTGAAACGCATCTTATCTCCCCTTAGCGAATGTTAATCAGCGCATCAAAAATCGCGTTTGCCGTCTGCAGAACCTGCGCATTCGCCAGGTAATACTGCTGAAAACGTTGCAGATTTCCGTACTCCTCATCGAGATTGACACCGGAAATCGACTGCTGCTGATTGGAAAGCTGCGTCACCACATTACCTTGCGTGGCGCTACTGGTTTTCAACGTCGCGGTTTTATTACCGATATCACTCACTAACGAGGCATAAGCGTCGTTAAAGGATTTCGCACCGCCCACCGTTTTACTGTTGCTTTGCAGATCCAGCAGGGCCTGACCGTTGCGGTTATCGCTATCACCCGCATCTTCTTCGCTCGCCATCGCTATTTTCGCTTCGTCGGTGATTAATACATCCATGTTGACGATGGCGTCACTTACTGGTTTCAGCGTGAAGCTGTCGTTAACGGCAGGCGTTCCTGTAAACGTCAACTCCAGACCATCAAATGCCACTTTACCGTTGGCATCCGGCGTCACCGTAAAAGTGGTATTGCTGGCAAGGCGGGTGACCTGCCACTGATTATTATCGAACGAGATTTTGTAATCTGTCGCCAGTACCGCGGAGGCATCAGTTACCGTGGCACCGATCGCAACGTCACCTTTGTTTTTCGTGTTTTGCAGAACCGCGGGCTTACCGATAGCAAAGAAATCTTCACCGGCATCGCCGTTAGCATCAAATCCGGCTTTGTGTTGGGTGTTGAAAGCCTCGGCAAATGCCAGCGCCAGTTGTCCAAGCGTATTACGCGTCTGGTCCAGATCCTGAGAACGGAATGTCAGAATGCCGCCCAGCGACCCGGTATTCAGTAATTTCTCCGGGATCTCAATATTGCCTGCCGTCCCATCAACATAAGCGACAGTCGTACGAGAAGGGTCAGCGCTGGAAGGAACTGCCGCCAGTTGCCGCGCCGTACTTCCCTGAACCAGTGAGTAACCATTGGCCATCGTGATGTTATAAGTGCCGCCATCCTGAACGCTGACTTCTACACCAACAATCTGGTTTAATTCGCTCACCAGTTGATCGCGTTGATCCAGCAGATTGTTAGGTGACGCCCCTGCCCCCACGCCTGTCAGGCGCGAGATTTGATCGTTCAGGCTGGCAATTTGTTTAGCGTAGTTGTTGATCTGATCAACGCTGGCACCTATCGCGATATTGACCTGTTTGTCCTGGTCGCGCAGATATTGATCGGTGGTTTTAAACTGATTCACCAATCCTTCTGATTTCCCAATCAGCGCCTGGCGCGCTGCCGGGTCTTCCGCGTTACTCACCAGCGTTTGCAGGCTGGTGAAGAAATCCTGCATCTGTGTTGCCAGCGAAGAGGTACTGGTGGAGAGCATATTGTCGATTTTCGACATCTGCTCATAGCGGGCAGTCAGACCGCTACTTTGCGTCTGCGCCGCACGTAACTGGTTGGTAATAAACGCATCATACTCACGCTGCACACCAGAAACGTAGACACCATTGCCAACCCAGCCGCCAGCGCCCAACGTGCTATTGGCCTGCGCCATAATAGTGGTTTGGCGGGTATATCCGGCAACGTTATAGCTGGAGATATTATTACTTGCCGTATTTAACGCCGCCTGGGCCGCGTTCAGTCCGCTCATGGCGTTATTAATCAAGCTGGACATGGAGGTTCCTTATAAGCCTTCAATTACAGAGTATTATCGGCAGCGACCCGCCGGACTTGAGTTATTCAGAACAGATTATCAATGTTCATACTGTAGGTTTTGCTCACCTTGTCGCTTATCGATTTCATCTGCTGAATCATGTTGGTGAGTTTGCGGGCATAGTGAGGATCGGTGGCATAGCCCGCGTCCTGTAGGGCCTGCGCCCCCTGTTCCGCACTCGCGGCGGTCGTCACGGCGGCGTAGCGCGGGTTACGCGTTAACAGCCCAACGTAATCCGACAAGGCTTCCAGATACGAGCTGTAGACGCGAAACTTCGCTTTTACTTTCTTCGCTTCGCCGTTTTCATATTCAGTCGTGGTGATTTCAGTAACTGGCCCTTTCCAGTTGCCAGAGGCTTTGACACCAAACAGGTTATAGCTCGGCTCGCCGTTTTCGCGGCGGATTTGCCGTTGCCCCCAACCAGATTCCAGTGCCGCCTGAGCGAGGATCAAATGATGTGGCACACCGCTTTGCTGGCTTGCCAGTTGGGCGGGCAGCGAGAGTTGCGCGAGGAATGCTTTACTGTCACCCGGCAGCGAATCATCGTAGTTACGTGGCACGGCCTTTTGCACCAGCTGCGAAAGCGCCTGATTTTGATAACGCACCACAGTTTCGAGCGGGAATTTCATCGGTGCTGCTGGCGTGGACTCCTCTGGCAATGGTTGTTCTGGCGTCATCTGTTTAACCATCATCTCTGCAAGCCCCAGACCTTTGCCCGCCGTCATCTGTTGGGCAATCTGCTGGTCATACATACTGGTATACAGGCGAGTGTGCTCGCTGCTGAACAGGCCATCTTTTGGTAAAGCGTCGCGCATGCTTTTCAACATCATCTGCACGAACATCCCTTCCACCTGACGGGTCACCGGACGGATATTTGCCGCCGGATCTTCGCCCGCTTTCGCCTTTAGTTCGTTGAGTGATTGCGCATCCCAGGCCGCACTTGCCAGTAGTTTGCTGTCGCTGATCATCAGATGATTTCCAGTTTTGCCCGCAGACATCCCGCACTTTGCATTGATTGCAGTATGGACATCAGATCCATCGGCGTAGCGCCCAGCGCATTGAGCGCGCGCACCACGTTATTGAGGCTGGCGCTGGAACGTACGCTTTGCAGCGAACCGCCGCTCTGGCGTAAATCGATCTGCGTTTGTGGAGTAACCACAGTCTGTCCACCACCAAACGGTGTATCTGGCTGGCTGACATTGGCCTGACGATTAACTGTTACTGAGAGATTCCCCTGCGCTACCGCGCAGCTGTCGAGGGTCACTTCGCGATTCATCACCACCGAACCGGTGCGCGAGTTAATCACTACTTTAGCGTCCTGCGGGGTGACATTAACCTGCATATTCTGAATATCGGCAAGGAAGCGGACCTGGGAACTGTTGCCACTCGGTACGCGCACCTGAATAGTCCGCGCATCTAACGCGGTGGCGCTGCCATATCCACGCACGCGGTTGATGGTGTCAGCGATTTGCTGCGCCATGCTGAAATCTTCGTCGTTAAGTTGCAAATTAAGGGTATTCCCGACGCCAAACTGGCTGGGCAATTCACGTTCAATAACCGCACCATTGGTGATCCGTCCACCGTTCAGTTGGTTAACCTGAACACTGCTACCGCCAGCGGAGGCTCCTGCGCCGCCAACCAGAATATTGCCCTGCGCCAGCGCATACACCTGACTGTCAACGCCCTTAAGCGGTGTCATCAACAACGTACCTCCACGCAAGCTTTTGGCATTTCCCATGGAAGAAACCACCACATCGATGGTTTGCCCCTGACGTCCAAACGGAGGAAGTGACGCTGTCACCATTACCGCAGCGACGTTTTTTAGCTGCATATTGGTGCCCGTCGGAACGGTAATTCCCAGCTGTGAGAGCATGTTATTAAGCGTTTGTGTGGTAAACGGCGTCTGGGTTGTCTGGTCACCGGTGCCATCCAGCCCCACCACCAGACCATAGCCAATCAGTGAGTTTTGCCTTACCCCCTGAACACTGGTGAGATCGCGAATACGCTCAGCCTGAGCCGCCGTCGTGACCAGTAGAAGAATTAATGCAGAGAGAAATTTAATCACCACAGCCTCACTTACATTGGCGACAGGTTAAGGAAGAAACGCTGCAACCAGCCCATATTTTGCGCTTCGTTAATGTAGCCATTGCCTACGTATTCAATGCGCGCATCCGCCACCTGAGTAGACGGTACGGTATTGCTGCCGCTGATAGTGCGTGGATTAACCACGCCAGAGAAGCGAATAAATTCGGTACCCTGATTAATGGCAATCTGTTTTTCACCCACCACATGCAGGTTGCCGTTGACCAGTACCTGGTCAACCGTCACCGTCAACGTGCCGCTAAAGGTATTGCTGGCATTGGCCCCGCCCTTTCCGTTGAACGTGTTACCACCGGAGGCTTCGACATCGGCACGAGCGTTACCAAACAGCCCCTGCAAATAGCGCGGCACAGTATCAAAGCCAAAATTAGTTTTACCGTCACGGCTGGCATTCGCAGAGGAGCTTTTGCTGGCGCTGACGTTCTCCTGCAACACGATAGTCAGCGTATCGCCAATATTGCGTGGTCGACGATCTTCAAACAGCGGTTGATAGCCATAGTTAATCGGCTGAGCAGACTGGAAAATAGAACCGTTGGCGACGGGCGTCGGACCGGGAACCGGTTGTGCACTGGTCGCCCCCTGCACCAGCGGCGTGGAGGGTATCCAGGCGCAGCCGGTTAGTGAAAGCACCAACAAGCTGGAAATGGCATAAGTATGCGCAGCGTTTTTTTGCATGGCTATCATCTTCAAAAATCAGTAAACCGGTGAACCTGCCACCGGTTAAGCCTTAGAGTTGCGTCAGTTTTTGCAGCATCTGATCGGTGGTGGACACCGCTTTACTGTTGATTTCGTAAGCGCGTTGCACCTGAATCATATTGACCAGTTCTTCCGCCACGTTGACGTTAGACGTTTCAACATACCCTTGATACAGCAGTCCCGCGCCGTTCAGGCCCGGCGTGCTTTCGTTCGGTGCACCAGAGGATTGCGTTTCGGTGTAGAGGTTTTCGCCAATGCTCTCCAGCCCGGTGTCATTCATAAAGGTGGTGAGATTGAGCTGCCCAACCTGAACCGGAGCTGCCTGGCCTTGTTGGGTTACGCTGACCACGCCATCACGACCGATGGTGATACTTAACGCATTCGCCGGAATGGTGATCGCTGGCTGCACCTGAAAACCACCAGCCGTCACCAGCTGCCCGTTCTGATCCACCTGGAAAGAGCCGTCACGGGTATAGGCTGATGAACCATCTGGCAACATCACCTGGAAAAAGCCCTGCCCTTTAATCGCGACATCTTTGCTGTTGTTGGTCTGCGACAGGTTTCCCTGGCTGTGTAAGCGTTCAGTGGCGACCGGGCGTACCCCCGTGCCGATTTGTAATCCGGAGGGTAAGGTGGTTTGTTCGGAAGACTGTGCCCCCGGCTGGCGAATGGTTTGATAAAGCAGATCTTCAAACACCGCGCGCTGACGCTTAAAACCGTTAGTACTGACGTTTGCCAGGTTGTTGGCAATGACGTCCATATTGGTTTGCTGGGCGTCAAGGCCCGTTTTGGCGATCCATAATGAACTGATCATAAAATGTCCTGTAGTGGATTAGTGACAAAGTGCATATGTCTTCTTGCCGGATGCGGCGTAAACGCCTTATCCGGCCTACAAGTGCTCGCAAAATCGATAAATTTCGATTGCCCCCATAGACCCGATAAACTTGCGCATCGGGCAACTTATACTTGTCATGTATCCTTTCAATTAACTCATCGACAGCAGTTGGTTGGCACGGCCTGCGTTATCATCGACGCTGCTGATCACCTTCATCTGCATTTCAAAACGCCGCGCGCTGGCAATCATGTCGCTCATTGCCGCAACGGCATTGACGTTACTGCCTTCCAGAACCCCCGACATCACACGCAAGGTTGGATCTGCCTGCAGTACCGGCCCACGCGTGGCCTGGGTTTCTGCGCTTAAACGAAAAATGCCGTCGTCACCGCGCTGCACTTCGCTGCCCGTGGCTTTCACCAGTTTAAGACGCCCTACTGGCGCAACCGTATTTGCCGGATCGCCCGGATTGAGCGCCGAGATTGTGCCATCGGCAGCAATAGTGATTTCCGCCCCTTCCGGCACAGCAATTGGCCCAGCCTCGCCTATCACCGGATGCCCCTGAATTGTCAGTTGCCCGGTGGGATCAACCTGAATGCTGCCATTACGCGTATACCCTTCGCTGCCGTCAGCAGTCTGCACGGCCAGCCAGCCATCCTGCTGCAACGCGACGTCCAGCGGGCGCGAGGTGTAATCCATTTTGCCGGGCGTCATATCTGCGCCCGGCGTTGACGCCGTGACCAACGTGCGCGTGGGCAGAGAAAGCCCTTCCACTGGCACCGCGCGTAAAGCATTCAACTGCGCGCGAAAACCGGGCGTTGAGGCATTGGCCAGATTACTGGCGGTTACCGCCTGTTGATTCAGTGTCTGGCTGGCTGCTCCCATCGCGGTATAAATTGCGTGATCCATTGAGCTATCCCGTCAGCGATTAGCGTAAGTTAACCAGCGTGTTGAGGATCTGGTCCTGGGTTTTGATGGTCTGGGCGTTAGACTGATAGTTACGCTGGGCAACGATCATATTGACCAGTTCTTTACTGAGATCGACGTTGGACGCTTCCAGCGCACCGTTGGTCAGGGTGCCAAAGTTTCCCGTCCCGGCTGTCCCCAACAGCGCCACGCCAGAAGATTGCGTCGCAGACCAGACGTTGTCGCCTTCGGATGCCAGACCTTCGTTGTTGGCAAAGTTCGCCAGTACAATCTGCCCCAGCAGTTGGGTTTGTTCGTTGGAATAGTTGCCGACAACCGTACCGTCATCATTGATTTGATAACTCACCAGATCGCCCGGTTTGTAGCCGTTCTGGGTGGTTGCCACAATATTGTTAGCGCCGGTATTTTGCTGCATGGAGTTGAGGAAGCTCAGACTAAACGTGGCGGGTTCTGCACCGTTAATTGCGCCGGTTGCGATATTATTCGCCATCGCACCATCCACTAATGTGCCATTAGCATTAAATTCCAGTGTTGTCGCTGTCTTCGCAATGCTGTTTGGATCACTGCTATCCTGGGTGTAGACCTGCCAGTTATTATCCCCGGTCTTCACAAAGTAGACGCTCATGTCATGAGCATTACCCTGACTGTCGAAAACAGTCACCGAACCTTTTTTGTTATAGCTATCCGCATTGCTGGCGCTGAATGGCGTAACAGTAGGAAGCGGATCACTGGAATTCAGGTTGATCTGCATCGATGCCGTGGTGGTAGTTTTCGCTGCCATCAGGGTATTCGGGATCGAAATATTGGTCGGATTCGCCCCTTGCTGAATAGTCGGCGGCGTACCGGTTGCCGGGTAACCCGTCAGCTGTAAACCTTGCATATTCACCAGGTTACGGTTTTCATCCAGCTTAAATTGTCCGTTACGGCTGTAGAACACCGAACCGTTGCTGTCTACCAGACGGAAAAAACCGTTCTGGCTGATAGCAACGTCCAGACCTCGCCCGGTGTTGGTGGTCGTGCCATCGGTAAAGTCCTGAGTGATACCGGCAACTTTTACCCCCAGTCCCACTTTCGAACCGGCAAACATATCGGCAAAAGAGGCCGTGCCTGATTTAAAGCCGTAGGTGGCGGAGTTGGCGATATTGTTGCCAATAACATCGAGGTTGGTGGCGGCAGCGTTTAATCCGCTAACCGCTTGAGAAAAGGCCATGACTGACTCCTGAAATGTGAAGGCTTAAATTATCTGCCGTACTTCGTCGAGGGTGGTGGTGCCGTAAGTGCCGAGATCCAGCGTATTACCGCTGTTGCCGCGGATCACACCCTGCACCAGAGCAAACTGCAGCGGCTGGGCAACCAGTTGTGTACCACCGTTACTGGCGCTAATCGCTACATTGTAAGAACCGTTCGGCGCAGTGCTGCCATCAGTCAACGTACCGTCCCAGGTGAAACTGTGAACTCCGGCGGTCAGTTCACCAATATCAATGGTGCGCACAACCGCGCCATTTTTATCGGTGATGGTGGCCGTAACTTTGTCTGCCGCCTGTTGCAGCTCAACACCAAACGGCGTGGTCGTGGTCACAGCCCCTTCTTCACTGCCGGTTCCCGCAAGAACAGTGGTGCCGGGGATCATCACGCCGTGACCGATCAGGTTACTGGCCTGTAACGACTGGCTGTTATCAATCTGTCCGGAAATAGATCCGAGCGTGGTATTGAGTTTTTCAATCCCGCTGACCGTGCTGATTTGTGCCAATTGCGACGTCAGCTCGTTGTTTTCCATTGGATTGGTCGGGTCCTGGTTTTTCAGCTGCGCCACCAGCAAAGTCAGAAAACTGCTTTGTAAATCTGCGGCGTTGCTGCCCGTGAGCGAACTACTGCTGGTGGTACTGACGCCGGTATTTGTCGGATCGGTGGTGGTTACCGCAATGGACATAGCTTTCTCCTTTATTGACCGAGCGTAAGGGTTTTCAGCATCATGCTTTTCACCGTGTTGAGCACTTCAACATTGGCCTGATAGCTGCGTGACGCCGACATGGTGTTAACCATCTCCCCGACGACATCAACGTTCGGCATTTTTACGTAGCCCTTTGCATCTGCCAGCGGATTACCCGGTTCATAAACCAGTTTGTCCGGGGCCTGACTTTCTATAACATCGGCAACCTTTACGCCGCCTGTCGCAGCACCTGGTGCAGCGTTAACCTGGAATACCACCTGTTTTGCCCGATATGGCTGTCCATCAGGACCGGTCACGCTATCAGCATTTGCCAGATTACTGGCCGCCACGTTCAGGCGCTGGGACTGGGCAGTTAACGCCGACCCGGCGATATCAAAAATATTCAGCAGTGCCATCCGTTAATTTCCGCTCTGTAAAACGTTCATCATGCCTTTGATTTGCCCGCTCAACGCGCTAAGGCTCATCTGGTATTGCAGGCTGTTATCGGCAAACTGGGTGCGTTCGCGATCCATATCGACGGTATTACCGTCAAGCGAAGGCTGGTCCGGAATACGGTATTGCAGTTCTGCGGTAGGAGGCGTCAGCGCCTGCGCCGGAATGTGTTGCGTTGAGGTCATCGTCAGTGCAACCACACTGGTTGCATCCCGTCCACGTTGCATGACTTTTTTAAGTTCACTGGCAAAATCGATATCGCGCGCCTGATAACCAGGGGTATCGGCATTGGCGATGTTTGCTGCCAGCACTTCCTGACGCTGGGCGCGCAGATTGAGCGCCTCTTGTTGAAAACGTAAGGCGGCGTCGAGCTTATCGAGCATATCTCCTCCGCAGGTATCAAAATTCTGCCATCAGCTTAAATGCCTTTACGCGCGCGTTATCGGCGGAATAAACGCAAAATGGGTCGCTATTTATGCCGTTGATGGTCATTGCGGACAGGTACAATTCACGTTGTAGAAATGGCTGGGGGCGAAAATGCTGATAATAAAACGTAGCGTGGCGATCATCGCGATACTGTTCAGTCCGTTAAGTACGGCGAGCAATCTCACATCGCAATTGCACAACTTTTTTAGCGCCCAACTCGCGGGGGTAAGTGATGAGGTTCGTGTTTCTATTCGTACAGCGCCCAATCTACTACCGCCATGCGAGCAGCCATTGCTTTCGATGAGCAATAATTCCCGCCTGTGGGGCAATGTGAATGTGTTGGCACGCTGCGGTAACGACAAACGATATTTACAGGTTAATGTACAGGCCACAGGAAATTATGTGGTTGCCGCGATGCCCATTGCGCGGGGAGGAAAGCTGGAAGCTGGCAATGTCAAACTGAAACGCGGACGGCTGGATACCCTGCCACCGCGTACGGTGCTGGATATCAATCAACTTGTTGATGCCATTAGCCTGCGCGATCTATCACCCGATCAACCTATCCAGTTAACCCAGTTTCGCCAGGCATGGCGGGTAAAAGCGGGACAACGCGTCAATGTGATCGCCAGCGGTGATGGGTTTAGCGCCAACGCAGAAGGTCAGGCGCTGAACAATGCAGCCGTCGCACAGAATGCGCGGGTGCGCATGGTATCGGGACAGGTAGTCAGCGGCGTTGTTGATGCAGATGGGAATATTCTTATAAACCTGTAAGCTGTTAAAGATTACCCGTCCCTTGCCGATAAATAAGCAACACATGATAAAAGCGCCCTCAATGAGGAATAAACCATGAGTATTGATCGCACTTCGCCTCTGAAGCCTGTAAGCACCGTTCAACCGCGCGAAACCACTGACGCGCCGGTAACGAACACCCGGGCGGCAAAAACAACAGCCTCCACCAGCACCAGTGTGACGTTAAGCGACGCGCAAGCAAAACTGATGCAACCCGGCAGCAGTGATATCAATCTTGAACGTGTCGAAGCGTTAAAACTGGCGATTCGTAACGGTGAACTAAAAATGGACACCGGCAAAATTGCCGATGCGCTGATCAACGAAGCGCAGCAAGACTTGCAGAGTAACTGATCGTATGACACGTCTTGCAGAGATCCTCGACCAGATGTCCGCTGTGCTTAACGATCTCAAAACGGTAATGGATCAAGAGCAGCAACATCTCTCTATGGGGCAGATCAACGGCAGCCAGTTGCAATGGATTACAGAACAAAAAAGCTCACTGCTGGCGACGCTGGATTACCTCGAACAGTTACGCAGGAAAGAACCCAATACAGCAAATAGCGTTGATATTAGTCAACGCTGGCAGGAAATTACTGTGAAAACGCAGCAACTACGCCAAATGAATCAACATAACGGCTGGTTACTGGAAGGACAGATTGAGCGCAATCAACAGGCGCTGGAAATGTTGAAACCGCATCAGGAACCGACGCTATATGGGGCGAACGGTCAGACCTCAACAACCCATCGCGGCGGTAAAAAGATTTCGAGCTGAAGATTATCTCCGGCCTGCACTGCAGGCCGGAATGCATTGTTACACCGTCCGGCGGGCAAATTCTTTAACTTTGAAGCCCAGTACCGCCAGTGCAGCGAAGTACGCGGCAATCCCCGCCAGCACGACCGCCATTAAACGCAGTAAACGCCAGGGCATGGTACCCAATGACCACTCCGGCATGATATGTAACATACCTAAAAGCACGCCAGACATCACCAGTACCGCCACCACCAGACGCAACAGAAACGCCATCCAGCCGGGTTGCGGGGTAAAGATTTTCTGCTTACGCAACTGCCAGTAAAGCAGCGAAGCATTCAGACACGCCGCCAGACCAATAGAAAGTGACAGCCCGGCATGTTTCAACGGACCAATAAACGCCAGGTTCATCAATTGCGTTAAAATCAGCGTAACGATGGCAATTTTCACTGGCGTTTTAATGTCCTGGCGGGAATAAAAGCCAGGAGCCAACACTTTCACTACAATCAGGCCAATCAAACCCACCGAGTAGGCAATTAACGCCCGCTGGGTCATCAGCGCATCAAACGCGGTAAATTTACCGTACTGGAACAGCGAAACGGTCAACGGACCGGAAAGAATGCCCAACGCAACCGCACTCGGCAGCGCCAACAGGAAACAAAGACGCAACCCCCAGTCCATCAAACGGTTGTATTCATCATGATTGCCACTGGCAAAACTTTTCGACAGCGACGGCAGCAAAATGGTGCCAAGCGCCACGCCCAGCACACCGGACGGAAACTCCATTAAGCGGTCGGCGTAATACATCCAAGACACCGAACCGGAAGCAAGAAACGAGGCAAAAATGGTGTTGATGATTAAGGAGATCTGGCTCACAGAGACGCCAAGGATCGCCGGTCCCATCTGTTTCACCACGCGCATTGCTCCGGCATCGTGGAAGTTAATGCGCGGCAGGACCAGCATGCCGATCTTCTTCAGGTGCGGTAGCTGATACACCAGCTGCAGGACGCCGCCGACCGTAACAGCCCACGCCAGCGCCAGCACCGGTGGGTTAAAGTACGGTGCGGCAAACAGCGCGAAACCAATCATGCTGATGTTAAGCAGTGTTGGAGCAAACGCCGGAATCGAGAAGCGGTTCCACGTATTCAGAATCGCTCCCACCAGCGACGCCAGGGAGATCAGCAAGATATAGGGAAAGGTAATCTTTAGTAGCTGGCTGGTCAGGGCAAATTTGTCAGCTGTGTCAGCGAAGCCTGGCGCGGTCACCATGATCACCCACGGTGCGGCGAGCATGCCAGCGACCGTCACAACCGCCAGCGCAAGTGTCAGCAGGCCAGAAACATAAGAGACAAAGACCCGCGTGGCGTCTTCACCCTGCTTACTTTTATATTCCGCCAGAATCGGTACAAATGCCTGGGAAAATGCCCCTTCGGCAAAGATACGGCGTAACAAGTTAGGAAGTTTAAAAGCGACGAAAAAGGCGTCGGTTGCCATCCCTGCGCCAAAGATTCTGGCGACAATTGCGTCTCGTGCGAAGCCAAGCACACGCGAAAACATGGTCATCGAGCTGACGGCGGCCAGCGATTTTAATAAATTCATCGGTGTTCTAATCCAGACCCACGGGCAAAACGCCTGCAAGGCAGGCGCTGAAAGAGGCGAATAGTCTACCTGGATTATGGTGAATTGCTACCGCCAGATGTTACAGGGTTTATTCACTCATCGCATCGCGCCAGATCTTGTCAACGATACGTTGCGCCAGCACGGCCTGTTCGCCGGCGGTTTGCGGAACTGTCTGGTTTTGCACACATTCAATGAAGTGCCGCGCACAGCCGACAAACCCACGTTGCTCAAGCGTACTCTGCCAACCAGGAATCGGTTTATGCACTACGCCCTGCCCGCGCTCCTCACGCCATTCGCGCATATCCGTAATGTCGATGAGCGCACCGTCAGTCACGGCCTGCACGGTTTCACGCTGACTTCCGGCACGGCGATGCATACAGGTGGTGATCTGCAAAGGACCAGCCGAAAAATGGTGCTCGGCAAACAGCATTTCGCCAGCGTCGTTAGTCAGTAGCGTACCGCCATCCAGAGAGGCTTTGCCGCCCGACAACCACAGCGCGGTATCCACCACATGCAGATAATCATCCAGCAACGTGAAATAAAGATCGTGTGGCCCGACGCTATTGCTACGATGTTTATCCATTCTTAGCGAGGCTGCGGTGGCGAGTTGCGTTTTTAACTCACCGTAGAGTGGTGCGAAACGACGGTTAAAACCGACCATCAACGTCAGTTTTTTCCGCGCCGCCAGTTCCACCAGCCGTTCAGCATCGCGCAGATTTTCTGCCAGCGGTTTATCGACACAGACATGTACCCCCGCATTGAGTAACGTACTGACCACGTCAAAGTGGCTGGCGGTGCTGGAATGCACAAAAACCGCATCGCAACTGGCGGCAAGGCTGGATAACGAATCGGCATAAGGAATGCGCCAGCTTTCACAAATTGGCAGGGCTTTCGCGCGCGTAGGCGACCAGGCTCCTTGTAACGTCCAGTCAGACGCTGCCGCCAGCACCGGTAACCACGCTTTTTGCGCAATGCCACCTAATCCCACTACGCCGATACGTAATTTTTTCACTTTAATCTCCCAGATGGGCCAGCAACGAATCAAGACGCTGTTTCAGTTCTGCCACTTCGATTTCCAGGGCTTCGACGCGGGCCTGTAAATCACCGTCAACCGCGTTCGACATATCCGTCACCGCCGGCTGATCTTCAACCTCACCACTGAAAAGATGCATGTAGCGGTTTTCGCGTTTACCCGGTTCGCGGGCCAGACGCACCACAAAAGGACCATCTTCGCGATTTGCCAGTTGTTCCAGCGTCGACTCCACTTCCGCCATATCGCTGAATTCATACATTCGCGCGGCGCGGCTGCGCAGTTCACCTGGCGTCTGGGCACCACGCAATAACAACGTGGTGATTAACGCCACTTCCGCTGCGCTCAGTTTCAGATCGCCAAATTCTGAATTACAAAAACGTTGCTCATATTTGGTGACCCGATTACCAAAACCGCTCACTGTGCGTAGATAATGACGTTTGACCAGATTATCCAGCTGTTCCTGCACTTCGGATTCACTCAGATTCATGACCGGTTCACGGTTCGTTTTCTGATTACAGGCCGTGACTACACCATTGACTGAGAGCGGGTATTGCTCCGGCGTGGTCACCTGCTTTTCCAGCAAGCAACCAATCACGCGAGCTTCAAGGGCAGTAAGTTGATATTTCATGAGATTCTCCTTAGCGGCCGGGCGTCCAGTCTGGGGTAGTTAATGCCGTCAGTACGTGATCGCGCCATTGTCCATCAATCAACAGATAGTCTTTCGCATAGCCTTCTTTTTCAAAACCCAGTCGCGCCAGTAAATCACCGCTGCGTTTATTGTGCGGCATATAATTAGCCATAATGCGATGAATATGTTGGGTGCGCTGCATATAACGAATGGCTGCGGTCAGGGCTTCAAACATGAGTCCTTTGCCCTGCCATTTTTGCCCAATCGAATAACCGAGATAGCAGGCATGAAAAGAGCCACGAACAACATTGGAAAAATTGGCAACGCCAATAATCTCTTTTTCGTCCGGGTCGAATAAGCCAAAGTAGAAAGCTGAACCTTGTTTATGAAATTCGTTAATCATCCCCAGCCTGGCCTGCCAGCCTGATGGATAACAGTGGCTTTCGTCGCGCACTGGCTCCCAGGGCTTGAGGAAATGGCGATTCTCTGCGTAATAATCCGCCAGACGCCAGGCATCACGATCATGCACCAGACGCACGACCAGTCGGTCTGTGGTTAAGCGCACTTTTGGCACGTTACTGCGATAGCCAAACATTCTATACCTACTCCTTCCCGTAACGTCTTTAATACGCTGTAAGTATTACTATACCTGCGCAACCAGACCCTGTGAAAAGTCCAAAATGCCATTGTCTGCATTATTCACATATTTGATAAAAACTCTCTATCAAAGCGACGTTTTGATAAAAAAATATTGTCCCCGAAGTGATGGGAAAAGTCTTAGCGGCAATGCAGAATAGAAAGTGCTCATCTTTTATTTCCCGGGAGGGGAAATGTCCCGCGTGTCGCAGGCGAGGAACCTGGGTAAATATTTCCTGCTCATCGATAATATGCTGGTCGTGCTGGGGTTCTTTGTTGTCTTCCCGCTGATCTCTATCCGCTTCGTTGATCAAATGGGCTGGGCCGCCGTCATGGTCGGTATTGCTCTCGGTCTACGCCAGTTTTTTCAGCAAGGTCTGGGTATTTTCGGCGGCGCAATTGCCGACCGCTTTGGTGCCAAACCGATGATTGTTACCGGTATGCTGATGCGCGCCGCCGGATTCGCCACAATGGGTATCGCCCACGAACCGTGGCTATTGTGGTTTTCATGCCTGCTCTCGGGACTCGGCGGCACGTTGTTTGATCCGCCGCGTTCGGCGCTGGTGGTGAAACTAATCCGTCCACAACAACGTGGTCGTTTTTTCTCGCTGTTGATGATGCAGGACAGTGCCGGTGCGGTCATTGGCGCATTGTTGGGGAGCTGGCTGTTGCAATACGACTTTCGCCTGGTCTGCGCCACAGGGGCCGTTTTGTTTGTGCTGTGTGCGGCGTTCAATGCGTGGTTGTTACCGGCATGGAAACTCTCCACCGTACGCACGCCCGTTCGCGAAGGCATGACCCGCGTGATGCGCGACAAGCGTTTTGTCACCTATGTTCTGACGCTGGCGGGTTACTACATGCTGGCTGTACAAGTGATGCTGATGCTGCCAATTATGGTCAACGACGTGGCTGGCGCGCCCTCTGCCGTTAAATGGATGTATGCCATTGAAGCGTGTCTGTCGTTAACGTTGCTCTACCCTATCGCCCGCTGGAGTGAAAAGCATTTTCGTCTGGAACACCGGTTGATGGCTGGGCTGTTGATAATGTCATTAAGCATGATGCCGGTGGGCATGGTCAGCGGCCTGCAACAACTTTTCAACCTGATTTGTCTGTTTTATATCGGGTCGATCATTGCCGAGCCTGCGCGTGAAACCTTAAGTGCTTCGCTGGCGGACGCAAGAGCTCGCGGCAGCTATATGGGGTTTAGCCGTCTGGGTCTGGCGATTGGTGGCGCTATTGGTTATATCGGTGGCGGCTGGCTGTTTGACCTGGGCAAATCGGCGCACCAGCCAGAGCTTCCGTGGATGATGCTGGGAATTATTGGCATCTTCACTTTCCTTGCGCTGGGTTGGCAGTTTAGTCAAAAACGCGCCGCGCGTCGTTTGCTGGAACGCGACGCCTGATTTGATACTCCCCCCTGACTCCTCCATACTGAAAGTGAACTGACAGCCAAATGGAGGAGTCACGTGAAGCTATACATTTACGATCACTGCCCTTACTGCCTCAAAGCCCGCATGATTTTCGGCCTGAAAAATATCCCCGTCGAATTACATGTTCTGCTCAACGACGACGCAGAAACACCCACCCGGATGGTCGGTCAAAAACAGGTTCCCATTCTGCAAAAAGATGACAGCCGCTATATGCCAGAAAGCATGGATATCGTTCACTATGTCGATAAACTCGACGGCAAACCGTTACTGACCGGCAAACGTTCCCCTGCCATTGAAGAGTGGCTGCGCAAAGTCAATGGCTACGCCAACAAACTGCTGTTGCCGCGTTTTGCCAAATCGGCATTTGATGAGTTTTCTACTCCCGCCGCGCGCAAATATTTCGTCGACAAGAAAGAGGCCAGCGCGGGTAATTTTGCCGACCTGCTGGCCCACTCTGACGGTCTGATTAAGAATATCAGCGATGATTTGCGTGCGCTGGACAAACTGATCGTCAAACCGAACGCCGTGAATGGCGAACTTTCGGAAGATGATATTCAGCTATTTCCGCTACTGCGTAATCTGACGCTGGTAGCCGGAATCAACTGGCCAAGCCGCGTTGCTGATTACCGCGATAATATGGCGAAACAGACACAAATCAATTTGTTATCATCAATGGCGATTTAATCCTGACCCGCCGCGGCAGCCTGTATTCGCGGGTTGCCGCCGTTTTCAGTTTTTTCTGCTGGCGAGTTTATCGCTGGTGACACATGCTGCGTTGTGTCAGGATATTGACGCAGATTTCATGTCGAGGACTACCATGAACAAGTTTTTATTTGCCGCTGCATTGATCGTCAGTGGCCTGCTCGTTGGCTGTAATCAACTCACCCAATACACCATCACCGAACAAGAAATTAACCAGTCGCTTGCGAAACATAATAATTTCTCAAAAGATATCGGTTTACCCGGCGTGGCTGACGCCCATATTGTTCTGACAAACTTGACCAGCCAAATTGGTCGCGAAGAGCCGAATAAGGTTACCCTAACCGGAGACGCCAATCTGGACATGAACTCCCTGTTCGGTAGTCAGAAAGCGACCATGAAACTGAAGCTGAAAGCGCTGCCCGTGTTTGATAAAGAAAAAGGTGCGATCTTCCTGAAAGAGATGGAAGTGGTCGATGCGACGGTACAACCGGAAAAAATGCAAACGGTGATGCAAACGTTGCTTCCCTATTTGAACCAGGCATTACGCAATTACTTTAACCAGCAACCTGCTTACGTCCTGCGCGAAGATGGCAGTCAGGGCGAAGCAATGGCGAAAAAACTGGCGAAAGGCATTGAAGTGAAGCCAGGCGAAATTGTCATTCCGTTTACGGATTAATGACGAGGGCGCATTCGCGCCCTTTATTTTTCGTGCAAAGGAAAACGTTTCCGCTTATCCTTTGTGTCCGGCAAAAACATCCCTTCAGCCGGAGCATAGAGATTAATGACTGCACCATCCCAGGTATTAAAGATCCGCCGCCCAGACGACTGGCACCTTCACCTCCGCGATGGCGACATGTTAAAAACTGTCGTGCCGTATACCAGCGAAATTTATGGACGGGCTATCGTAATGCCCAATCTGGCTCCGCCCGTGACCACCGTTGAGGCTGCCGTGGCGTATCGCCAGCGTATTCTTGATGCCGTACCTGCCGGGCACGATTTCACCCCATTGATGACCTGTTATTTAACAGATTCGCTGGATCCTAATGAGCTGGAGCGCGGATTTAACGAAGGCGTGTTCACCGCTGCAAAACTTTACCCGGCAAACGCAACCACTAACTCCAGCCACGGCGTTACGTCAGTTGACGCAATCATGCCGGTACTTGAGCGCATGGAAAAAATCGGTATGCCGCTACTGGTGCATGGTGAAGTGACACATGCAGATATCGACATTTTTGATCGTGAAGCGCGCTTTATAGAAAGCGTGATGGAACCGCTGCGCCAGCGCCTGACTGCACTGAAAGTCGTTTTTGAACACATCACCACCAAAGACGCAGCCGACTATGTCCGTGACGGAAATGAACGGCTGGCTGCCACCATCACTCCGCAGCATCTGATGTTTAACCGCAACCATATGCTGGTTGGTGGCGTGCGTCCGCACCTGTATTGTTTACCCATCCTCAAACGCAATATTCACCAACAGGCATTGCGTGAACTGGTCGCCAGCGGTTTTAATCGAGTATTCCTCGGTACGGATTCTGCGCCACATGCACGTCATCGCAAAGAGAGCAGTTGCGGCTGCGCGGGCTGCTTCAACGCCCCAACCGCGCTGGGCAGTTACGCTACCGTCTTTGAAGAGATGAATGCTCTGCAGCACTTTGAAGCATTCTGTTCTGTAAACGGCCCGCAGTTCTATGGCTTGCCGGTCAACGACACATTCATCGAACTGGTACGTGAAGAGCAACAGGTTGCTGAAAGCATCGCACTGACTGATGACACCCTGGTGCCATTCCTCGCCGGGGAAACGGTACGCTGGTCCGTTAAACAATAAAAATCGTAGCTTCCTGTTGTCATTAGGTTATTTTACCTGTATAAATAACCAGTATATTCAACAGGGGGCTATTATGCGAATTGAAGTCACCATAGCGAAAACTTCTCCATTGCCAGCTGGGGCTATTGACGCCCTGGCTGGCGAACTTTCCCGCCGTATTCAGTATGCGTTTCCTGATAATGAAGGCCACGTATCGGTACGTTATGCCGCAGCGAATAATTTATCGGTTATTGGCGCAACAAAAGAAGATAAACAGCGCATTAGCGAAATTCTCCAGGAAACGTGGGAAAGCGCCGATGACTGGTTTGTCAGCGAATAATATGCAGTGATTTTTGTTTTTGCCGGGTCGCCCCGGCTTTTTTATTTTACTTACGAATTTTGAGTACAAAATTTCTACACTTCCTCAAAATAATTGCACAATATGCTAAAAAAATATGAATGACATGCTGTTTTATTGTTCATATAAATCTTAAAAGCAGAAATTTATCTGTTCCCCCCTTTAAAAATTCGGTGAATACCCTTACTTATTGGTATACTGAAGTTGCTTCAGATAAAAACGCATTGAACCTCGAATAACGTTGTCTAGTAACACGAATTAGGGGGCCATGATGGAAAAAAATAATGAAGTCATTCAGACTCATCCGCTCGTAGGGTGGGACATCAGCACCGTTGATAGCTATGATGCGCTGATGTTGCGTTTGCACTACCAGACCCCAAATAAGTCCGAGCAGGAAGGGACTGAAGTTGGTCAGACGCTCTGGTTAACCACTGATGTTGCCAGACAATTTATTTCGATATTAGAAGCAGGAATCGCCAAAATTGAATCCGGTGATTTCCCGGTAAACGAGTATCGGCGTCATTAACATGACATGACCATCCACCCAAAAGGCACCTCACCGGTGCCTTTACCATTTCTGGGTTGTATATCTGCATTCAGTTAATTACTCTGCTTAAACCATGAGAGCAGAGAGAAAAAAATGAAATACGATCTCATCATTATTGGCAGCGGTTCCGTAGGCGCTGCCGCCGGGTATTATGCAACCCGCGCCGGTTTAAACGTGCTAATGACCGACGCCCATATGCCACCGCATCAACACGGCAGCCACCACGGCGATACGCGATTAATTCGCCATGCTTATGGTGAAGGCGAAAAGTATGTCCCACTGGTACTCCGCGCGCAAACACTGTGGGATGAGCTCTCCCGCCACAACGAAGATGATCCCATTTTTGTACGCTCTGGTGTCATTAACCTCGGCCCGGCTGACTCCGCATTTCTCGCCAACGTCGCCCACAGCGCCGAACAGTGGCAACTCAACGTCGAAAAGCTCGACGCGCAAGGGATTATGGCCCGCTGGCCAGAAATACGCGTCCCGGACAACTACATCGGCTTATTTGAGACTGATTCCGGTTTTTTGCGCAGCGAACTGGCGATTAAAACCTGGATCCAACTGGCGAAGGAAGCGGGCTGTGCGCAGCTGTTCAACTGCCCGGTCACCGCAATTCGTCATGACGATGATGGCGTAACTATTGAAACGGCTGACGGAGAGTATCAGGCGAAAAAAGCGATTGTCTGCGCGGGAACATGGGTAAAAGACCTGCTCCCGGAGCTGCCTGTCCAGCCCGTACGCAAAGTATTTGCCTGGTATCAGGCCGATGGTCGCTATAGCGTGAAGAATAAATTCCCGGCGTTTACCGGTGAACTGCCCAATGGCGATCAATATTATGGTTTTCCGGCAGAAAACGACGCGTTGAAGATTGGCAAACATAACGGAGGCCAGGTTATCCATTCAGCGGATGAACGTGTTCCGTTTGCGGAAGTGGTCAGCGATGGTTCGGAAGCCTTCCCGTTCTTGCGCAATGTCTTGCCGGGTATCGGTTGCTGCCTGTACGGCGCTGCCTGCACCTATGATAATTCGCCTGACGAAGATTTTATTATCGATACCCTACCCGGTCACGATAATACACTGCTCATTACCGGCCTGAGCGGGCACGGTTTTAAATTTGCGTCTGTTTTAGGGGAAATAGCTGCCGATTTTGCGCAAGACAAAAAAAGCGATTTTGATTTAACGCCATTCAGGCTTTCCCGCTTCCAATAATCATCATTACGGCCTCCAGAATGAGGCCGTTTTTACAGGAGTATTTAATGCGTCGGCTGTTGCACTATCTCATCAATAATATTCGCGAGCATCTGATGCTTTATCTTTTTCTCTGGGGATTGTTGGCAATTATGGATCTGATCTATGTGTTTTATTTTTAGTTTTCCGCACTGACATAAACTGACAAATATTTAATCTCCCTTTCATTTAGCGTGAAAAATTGAATGAGATTATTCCTGCTTCTACAGCACTCACCAGACATCTCTGATGCTGAACCCACTAAACTTATGAAGATTCTTTCATTATTAATTCAAAATTATTGAAATAAAAATAAATATCATTCAATTTGTTATTTTTGTGTTGCAATTCATTCTCCGACACGCCATTTTCTTTCTCTCGCAAATTCGTTTTGGATGCACTTATGTCATTCACAAATACCCCTGAACGCTATGGTGTTATATCTGCGGCCTTCCATTGGCTAAGCGCAATTATTGTCTACGGCATGTTTGCTTTAGGTCTGTGGATGGTCACGCTCAGTTATTACGATGGCTGGTATCACAAAGCACCCGAACTGCATAAAAGCATCGGTATTTTGTTAATGATGGGGCTGGTTATTCGCGTTCTGTGGCGTGTCATATCTCCACCGCCGGGTCCGCTGCCGAGTTATTCGCCCATGACTCGTCTTGCCGCAAGAGCTGGACATCTCGCATTGTACCTATTGCTTTTCGCCATCGGCATCAGCGGCTATCTGATCTCAACTGCCGATGGTAAACCGATCAGCGTTTTTGGCTGGTTTGACGTCCCCGCGACCCTTGCCGACGCTGGCGCACAGGCAGACTTTGCCGGTGCCCTGCATTTTTGGCTCGCGTGGAGCGTCGTAGTACTGTCCGTTATGCACGGATTTATGGCCCTGAAGCATCATTTCATCGATAAAGACGACACTCTGAAGCGCATGCTGGGAAAGTCGTCATCTGACTATGGAGTATAAAAAATGAAAAAAAGCCTGCTTGGTTTAACCTTCGCGTCCCTGATGTTCTCTGCCGGTTCAGCGGTTGCCGCCGATTACAAAATTGACAAAGAAGGTCAGCACGCCTTTGTTAATTTCCGCATCCAGCACCTTGGCTATAGCTGGTTATACGGCACCTTTAAAGATTTCGACGGTACTTTTACCTTTGACGAAAAAAATCCGGCTGCCGATAAAGTGAATGTGACAATTAACACCACCAGCGTCGATACTAATCACGCCGAACGCGATAAACATCTTCGCAGTGCAGATTTCCTCAATACCGCAAAATATCCACAGGCAACATTCACCTCCACCAGCGTGAAGAAAGACGGTGACGAACTGGATATTACCGGCGATCTGACGCTGAATGGCGTAACCAAACCCGTCACGCTGGAAGCGAAATTAATTGGTCAGGGCGACGACCCATGGGGTGGTAAACGTGCAGGCTTCGAGGCCGAAGGCAAAATTAAGCTCAAGGACTTCAATATCAAGACAGATTTAGGTCCAGCTTCTCAGGAAGTGGATCTGATTATTTCAGTGGAAGGCGTACAGCAGAAGTAAGCGTGAAATGTTGCCGGATGGCACGCATCCGGCAATGATATTTATTCTGTTGGATCAGGAATGCACAGTGTTGTATTCAGACGTCCACGAGACTTATTAAAGATCTTATTGCCATTTTCACGTCCTGCCCGACGGCGTCGCTGTTCTTCTGGCGGTAACGCGCTTTCTTCGCAGCAAATCTCACTACAACAACCTTTGTATTTTTCCGCGCATACTGGACACTGAATAAACAGCAGGTGGCAGCCATCATTTTTACAGTTGGTATGGCTGTCGCACGGCGCGCCGCACTGGTGGCAATGCGCGATAATCTCATCCGATATACGTTCGCCCATCCGCTCGTCAAAAACAAAATTTTTGCCAATAAAACGCACCGGCAAGCCCTGCTCGCGCGCCTTACGGGCGTATTCAATAATTCCGCCCTCGATATGCCAGACTTTGTTGAATCCGTTATGTTTCATCCAGGCACTGGCCTTTTCACAACGAATGCCGCCGGTGCAGTACATGACGATTTTTTTATCTTTATGTGCCTGCATCATCTCGACTGCTTTTGGCAGCTGCTCACGGAAGGTATCTGCCGGAATTTCGAGCGCGTTTTCAAAGTGCCCCACTTCATACTCATAGTGGTTACGCATGTCGATAAATAGTGCATCGGGATCGTCAAGCATGGCGTTCACTTCCGCCGCTTGCAGATACTCACCAACATTGCTGGCATCAAAGTGAGGATCGTCAATACCGTCGGCAACAATGCGATCGCGTACCTTCATGCGCAGTACCCAGAAGGATTTCCCGTCATCATCCAACGCGATATTCAGGCGTAAACCCTCTAAAGCCGGGTCGAAGGCATAGAGCTGCGCGCGAAATGTTTCAACATTGCTCGCAGGTACGCTGATTTGCGCGTTAATGCCCTCATGCGCCAGATACACTCGCCCAAAAACATTCAGCGCGGTAAACAGCTGATATAAAGCGTCACGGGTCGTCTTAGGATCGGCGATGTGGAAATACTTGTAAAACGAAATGGTGGTTCGCGGTTCGCTCTCAGCCAACATTTTGGCTTTTAGCGCGTCGTTGGAAATGCGGTTGTGTAACACTGGCATGGTGTACGGTTCCTGCGAGATGGGAAAGTAAAAATCCGCGGCATGATATAGCAATTATCGATAATTAACATCCACACATTTTACGCTACATTTGCGCATTAAAAATTATTTGTTATTTACAAGCGCGGCAATTTCGCCCAGTCTTCAGCCACAAATTTTGGTTGCGGGCGAAAAAATGCGACAATACATACAATTGCCCGAATAGGTTGAAAAACAGGATTGATATGACGAATCTACCCAAGTTCTCCACCGCACTGCTTCATCCGCGTTATTGGTTAACCTGGTTGGGTATTGGCGTACTTTGGTTAGTCGTGCAATTGCCCTACCCGGTTATCTACCGCCTCGGTTGTGGATTAGGAAAACTGGCGTTACGTTTTATGAAACGACGCGCAAAAATTGTGCATCGCAACCTGGAACTGTGCTTCCCGGAAATGAGCGAACAAGAACGCCGTAAAATGGTGGTGAAGAATTTCGAATCCGTTGGCATGGGCCTGATGGAAACCGGCATGGCGTGGTTCTGGCCGGACCGCCGAATCGCCCGCTGGACGGAAGTGATCGGCATGGAACACATTCGTGACGTGCAGGCGCAAAAACGCGGCATCCTGTTAGTTGGCATCCATTTTCTGACACTGGAGCTGGGTGCGCGGCAGTTTGGTATGCAGGAACCGGGTATTGGCGTTTATCGCCCGAACGATAATCCACTGATTGACTGGCTACAAACCTGGGGCCGTTTGCGCTCAAATAAATCGATGCTCGACCGCAAAGATTTAAAAGGCATGATTAAAGCCCTGAAAAAAGGCGAAGTGGTCTGGTACGCACCGGATCATGATTACGGCCCGCGCTCAAGCGTTTTCGTCCCGTTGTTTGCCGTTGAGCAGGCTGCGACCACGACCGGAACCTGGATGCTGGCACGGATGTCCGGCGCATGTCTGGTGCCCTTCGTTCCACGCCGTAAGCCAGATGGCAAAGGGTATCAATTGATTATGCTGCCGCCAGAGTGTTCTCCGCCACTGGATGATGCCGAAACTACCGCCGCGTGGATGAACAAAGTGGTCGAAAAATGCATCATGATGGCACCAGAGCAGTATATGTGGTTACACCGTCGCTTTAAAACACGCCCGGAAGGCGTTCCTTCACGCTATTAAATCTCCCATGCCGGATGCTTCAGAATGGCATCCGGCATTACCACAGCAAATCCCCCTGATTTAGCGATAAAAGCTCTCTGGATTGCGCCCCCTGGAAGTCGGGCGCATAATTAGTGTGCTTATCTTTTCTTCTTATGTTCACCGCGCCTGGCGCACCAACAGCGGATTGCTATGTCACCCTGTGAAAATGACACCCCTATAAACTGGAAACGAAACCTGATCGTCGCCTGGCTAGGCTGTTTTCTTACCGGTGCCGCCTTCAGTCTGGTAATGCCCTTCTTACCCCTCTACGTTGAGCAGCTTGGCGTTACCGGTCACTCCGCCCTGAATATGTGGTCCGGTATTGTCTTCAGCATTACATTTTTATTTTCGGCCATCGCCTCACCGTTTTGGGGTGGACTCGCCGACCGTAAAGGCCGAAAACTCATGCTATTACGCTCTGCCCTCGGCATGGGCATCGTGATGGTGTTGATGGGGCTGGCACAAAATATCTGGCAGTTTTTGATCCTGCGGGCGCTTCTTGGGTTACTTGGCGGATTTGTCCCCAATGCTAATGCTCTTATCGCCACACAAGTACCGCGTAATAAAAGCGGCTGGGCGCTGGGTACGCTCTCCACAGGCGGCGTTAGTGGTGCGTTGCTCGGCCCAATGGCTGGCGGCCTGCTCGCCGATAGCTACGGCTTACGTCCGGTATTCTTTATTACCGCCAGTGTGCTCATACTCTGCTTTTTCGTCACCCTGTTTTGCATCAGAGAAAAATTCCAGCCGGTCAGCAAAAAAGAGATGCTGCACATGCGGGAAGTGGTGACATCACTTAAAAACCCGAAACTGGTACTCAGCCTGTTTGTCACTACGTTAATCATCCAGGTGGCGACGGGCTCAATTGCCCCCATTCTGACGCTGTATGTCCGCGAACTGGCGGGTAACGTCAGTAACGTCGCCTTTATCAGTGGCATGATCGCCTCGGTGCCAGGCGTGGCGGCTCTGCTAAGTGCACCACGACTCGGCAAACTTGGCGATCGAATCGGACCCGAAAAGATCCTGATTACAGCGCTGATCTTTTCTGTACTGCTGTTGATCCCAATGTCTTACGTTCAGACGCCATTGCAACTTGGGATTTTACGTTTTTTGCTCGGTGCCGCCGATGGTGCACTACTCCCCGCCGTACAGACACTGTTGGTTTACAACTCGAGCAACCAGATCGCCGGGCGTATCTTCAGCTATAACCAATCGTTTCGTGATATTGGCAACGTTACCGGACCATTGATGGGAGCAGCGATTTCAGCGAACTACGGTTTCAGAGCGGTATTTCTCGTCACCGCTGGCGTAGTGTTATTCAACGCAGTCTATTCATGGAACAGTCTACGTCGTCGTCGAATACCCCAGGTATCGAACTGATTTTTCGCCTTTCATACTTGCAAAAGCGGAGAATCAGCTATCCTTTTCCCTGAAACCTCATCAACTCAAAGGGAGAATCGTGATGACCATGTACGCAACGCTTGAAGAAGCCATTGACGCTGCACGCGAAGAATTTCTTGCAGACAACCCCGGCATCGACGCCGAAGATGCGAATGTGCAACAGTTCAATGCCCAAAAATACGTTTTGCAGGACGGCGACATCATGTGGCAAGTTGAGTTTTTTGCCGACGAAGGGGAAGAAGGTGAATGTTTACCTATGCTTAGCGGTGAAGCCGCGCAAAGTGTTTTTGATGGCGACTATGATGAGATAGAGATACGCCAGGAGTGGCAGGAAGAGAATACATTACATGAATGGGACGAGGGGGAATTTCAGCTTGAGCCACCGCTGGATACCGAGGAAGGACGCGCAGCAGCTGATGAGTGGGATGAACGTTAATCACTCATACGGGCCATGATGAATGTCGATCGGCAGCAGTAAAGTATCAAAAACCAGAGAGAATGGCAGATCAAGGATCGTGACATAACGCCAGGCGGAGTCACGCACATCCCATTGCACACCGGGATAATATTGGTTGCCATGCCCCTGCCCCGGTATAGTGCGACTAATAATGCTGCCACAGCCACTCAGCAAGGTCACCATGATGCTCACCACAATTAAACGCATTTGATACCTCTTTCGTAAAAAAATACCGGCATAACGCCGGTATTTTTATTGGCTCGTTGTTTTTGCCGGATGCGGCGTGAACGCCTTATCCGACCCACAAAGTCTTGCAAAATCAATAAATTGCAGGAACGATGTAGGCCTGATAAGCGTAGCGCATCAGGCAACTACGTTTTTATTGCGAAGCCGCATCCGGTTTACGCAATGCCAGTGGATTGAGCTTTATCCCTTCGTAATAACTCACCCATGAAGAATATCTCTCCGGGGAATTCCAGACACGGAAATGCAGACGGGCCATCGTCACCGGATCGCTTAGCAGCACCAGGCGACGATCGCGATTCAGCTTCTCTGGCGTCTCGTTCAGCGCCTGTTCAACGTGGCGGTCACGGGCGATTTCCAGCACCTTACTGGCGCGGTGACGCGCGGTCGCCATTGCGGTTGCCAGAGCGTTAAATGACGGGTTAAACACTGCGTGCATAAAGCCATCATCAAGGGAGCGTTGACGATTCATCTCAAGGAACCGATCGGTATCAACCAGCACCTGCGGCGGCGAATACTCTTCCGGGATCAGGAACAGTTTCCAGCGTTTGGTGCGCAGACCAACGGTGGCACGGCTGGAAATCACCGAAACAAACGGTGACAGGATCAACGAGAAGACAATCGGTGCCAGCCAGAACAGGAAACGCAGATCCAGCCACGCCATCCCAACAGCCCACACTAACCCTAACAGCAGCTGTGAGCCGTGGCGTTTGAACGCTTCACCCCAGGAAGTGGAGTCATCATCACGCTGCGGTGAATTCCACACCACTTCCCAGCCAAGGAACGCGCTGACAACGAAGACCGTATGGAACAGCATGCGTACCGGAGCCAGCAGCACGGAAAAAAGCACTTCCAGCAGCAACGATAATGTAACGCGCCAGAAGCCGCCGTATTCTTTCGTTCCTTTGCACCAGATAAGCAAAATGCTCAATAACTTCGGCAGGAACAACAGCACCATGGTCGAAGCAAAAAGTGCAATCGCCAGCTCAGGACGCCACTGCGGCCACACTGGGAACAACTGCCGTGGTTGCAGGAAGTATTGCGGTTCGGTCAACGCATGCACTACCTGCAATGCAGTAGAGAGCGCGAGGAACATAAACCACAGCGGAGCGGAGAGATAAGACATCACGCCCGTCAGGAACACCGCACGGTGAACCGGGTGCATACCCTTCACCAGGAACAGACGGAAGTTCATCAGGTTACCGTGGCACCATCGGCGGTCACGTTTTAGCTCATCAAGCAAGTTAGGCGGCAATTCTTCATAAGAACCCGGGAGATCGTAAGCAATCCAGACCCCCCAACCTGCACGGCGCATCAACGCCGCTTCCACGAAGTCATGTGACAGGATTGAACCGGCAAAGGAACCTTCGCCCGGCAGCGGAGCCAGTGCGCAGTGCTCGATAAACGGTTTCACGCGGATAATCGCGTTATGTCCCCAGTAGTGCGACTCGCCAAGTTGCCAGAAGTGCAAACCGGCTGTAAACAGTGGCCCATACACGCGGGTCGCGAACTGCTGACAGCGCGCATACAGCGTATCCATACCGGACGCTTTCGGCGACGACTGAATGATCCCGGCGTTCGGGTTGGCTTCCATCAGGCGCACCAGCCCGCACAAACAATCACCGGTCATTACCGAGTCAGCATCCAGCACCACCATGTAGCTGTACTGGCTGCCCCAGCGACGGCAGAAGTCATCGATATTACCGCTTTTACGCTTCACGCGGCGACGGCGGCGGCGATAGAAAATCTGACCTTCGCCACCGACTTCAGCGATAAGCTCCATCCAGGCTTTTTGCTCTGCGACGCAGATATCCGGGTTATAACTGTCACTAAGAATGTAGACATCAAAGTGTTTGGCATTCCCGGTGGCTTTTACTGATTCCCACGTTGCACGCAGGCCAGCAAAAACACGGTTCACGTCTTCGTTACAGATAGGCATGATCAACGCCGTGCGATGCTCCGGGTTTAATGGTTCATCGCCAACTGTTGACGCAGATATACTGTATTTATCGCGACCAATAAGCAGTTGCAGGAAGCCCATTAACGCCGTCCAGAATCCGGCGGACACCCAACAGAACAGTACCGCAAAGAGGATCAGGATACCGGTTTGCAGCATATAAGGCAGAAGCTGCATAAAGGAAACCCACAAATCCTGACCAACCATATCCATAGGATTAATCAGCGCCCAACCCTGATAAGGAAGAATGGTCTTCATATACCAGGTCGCGACGACAGTTTGCGCGAGCGTCAGGATCAACAGAATGTAACGGCGGATGGTACCGACGGTACGCCACTTTTGCTCGCTCTCCTGCTCTTCTTTGGTCAAACGAGCCAGATAGCGCGGCGTGACATCGCGTCCACGCAGGCGATCCCAGAAACGGCCTACCGGGTTGGTACGCCACGGGTCGGGAAACATCGAGGAGCGTTTTGCTTCTGGCATCGCCTTCAGCTGATCGCGCCCTTCGTCGTCTTTAATTAACTGTCCATCAGCAAGTGAATCTGGCCAGGCTTGTTCCAGACGCGCCTTTACCGAGCCTTGCGGGGAATCATCCTCCCGCGCCCAGGTGCGGTGTTCGGCATCCAGCGCCTGATGAACGGCGCGGATATCAGTCTTCGGCAATGCCGCTTTCTCGCTTGCGGCGATGGGCATTGCGTCAATGTACTCAGTTGTCTTATTCATTGGCAGGTAACTGGTAGCTCCAGGTTTCACTCAACGTCTGATCGGCATTCACCAGCGCAGCACGCATTTCAGTGGTTTTCTTGGCATCTTTCACTTTCACACGCATCACCAGACGCCAGCCTTTGGTAACCGGGTTATAGCGCACCGTGCTTTCAACTATCTCACCATTATCACCAATGCTGGTTTGCGCTGTGACCGGGGTATCCTCTGGCAGTTTTTTCATCTCTGCGCCGGTAAAATCGACCACAAAGGCGATAGTACCGTCAGGCTGGCGAATCAGGTTCGACTGCTTCACATCCCCCGTTGAACGACGCGTTTGTTGCACCCATGCGTTATCTGGCGCATGCAGTTTGTCTTCATCACGGCTGAAGGTGATGGTGTATTTAAAGTTCATCTCTTTACCCGGCTCCGGCAGCTGATCCGGCGTCCAGTAAGCGACGATGTTATCGTTGGTTTCATCGTTGGTTGGAATTTCCACCAGCTCAACGCTGCCTTTACCCCACTCCCCTTTCGGAGTCACCCATGCGCTTGGACGGAGATCGTAACGATCATCGAGATCTTCAAAGCGGGAGAAATCACGACCGCGCTGCAACAGACCAAAGCCTTGCGGGTTTTCCATGGAGAAGCTGCTGACCGCTAAATGTTTCGGGTTATTCAACGGACGCCAGATCCATTCGCCATTACCGGCATGGATAGAGAGACCGTTAGAGTCGTGCAACTCCGGACGATAGTTATTTGCAGGCGACGGTTGGTTCGGCCCAAACAGGAACATACTGGTTAACGGTGCAACCCCCAGTTTGCCGACTTTATCGCGCAGATAGATTTTCGACTGCACATCCACAACCGTGTCACGCCCTGGCATAACCACGAATTTGTAAGCACCTGTCGCACGCGGCGAGTCAAGCAATGCATAGATGGTTAAACGTTTATCAGTCGGTTTTGGACGCTCGATCCAGAACTCTTTGAAGCGCGGAAATTCTTCACCCGATGGCAAGGCGGTATCAATTGCCAGGCCGCGGGCAGAAAGGCCATAAACCTGACCTGCACCAATCACGCGGAAATAGCTGGCCCCGAGCATGCTGACGATTTCATCGTTTTTATCTTTGCTGTTGATCGGGTAAAGCACTTTAAAACCGGCAAAGCCAAGGTCTTTTACCGTATCTTTGTCATGCTGAACATCGCCGAAAGTGAAATAATCCGGGCTGTATTTGATTCGTTTGACTGCGGTGGCAGTCACTTCATTTATTTTGACCGGGGTATCGAAGTACATACCCTGATGGTAGAACTCGAGTTTGAATGGGGTCTTCAGATTGTTCCAGTACGCTTTGTCATGATTAAACTGGATCTGCTGATAGTCCGCGTATTTCATATCGCGGAAAACGGAGGGCAAGTTGCTTTTGGGCGTCTCGTAGCCTTTCCCGGCTAAAGATTGAGCTTGCTTTGCGACATCATCAATACTGAAAGCCCAGCTTGAAGATGTATACAGGGTTAACATTACTGCAGCACTCAACCAACGCATTTTCATCATTTGTAGTTTATGTTTCATAATTAGTAAGCACTTCCCCCTTTGTGTGCTTATATCGATCCGATCTATTTTAATGGATAACCAGCCATTCCGACAACAGAATCCCGGTATCGTTCAGCACGCTGGCTCATGGATTAAGCACCTGATTGCAACCGTTTTCACTTTCCGTGCTTCTCCTAAAGACAGAAGCATCGACTTCGTGTAGGGTTTGCCAGCAAATTTATTTATCAACCGTCTTACAGACGCTTCCATTCTGGTTAGTGGTAGCGATGATGCTATGCATAAAAACCTTGAAGCCTGCGCCTGGCGCGGTCAGGTCGGTGTCACTATGGCAACAAGCCTAAAGGCATAACCCGACAGGGATAAGACGAAAAATCCGAGATTAGTTAACCATATATGAACCCAGTACCCGCGCAACGTGAATATTTCCTCGACTCCATCCGCGCCTGGCTGATGTTGTTAGGGATACCTTTTCATATTTCTTTAATCTATTCGAGCCATACATGGCATGTGAATAGCGCCGAATCATCATTGTGGCTGACCCTTTTTAATGACTTCATCCACTCGTTCCGCATGCAGGTATTTTTCGTTATATCCGGCTACTTTTCCTACATGCTTTTTTTACGCTATCCCTTGAAAAAATGGTGGAAAGTACGTGTCGAACGTGTAGGTATCCCGATGTTAACAGCCATCCCCCTACTGACATTACCGCAATTTATTATGCTGCAATATGTCAAAGGAAAAGCGGAAAGTTGGCCTGGGCTGTCATTGTATGACAAATATAATACGTTGGCCTGGGAATTAATATCACACCTGTGGTTTTTACTGGTGTTAGTGGTCATGACGACGCTGTGCGTATGGATATTTAAGCGCATCAGAAATAATTTAGAAAATTCTGATAAAACGAATAAAAAATTCTCGATGGTAAAACTATCGGTGATTTTTTTATGCCTCGGCATCGGTTATGCGGTAATAAGAAGAACGATTTTTATTGTGTATCCGCCCATTCTGAGTAATGGCATGTTCAATTTTATTGTCATGCAAACGCTGTTTTATTTGCCGTTCTTTATCCTCGGCGCACTGGCTTTCATTTTCCCTCATCTTAAAGCCTTGTTTACCACGCCGTCTCGTGGCTGTACCCTTGCAGCAGCATTGGCGTTTGTCGCTTATTTACTCAACCAGCGCTATGGCAGTGGCGATGCCTGGATGTACGAAACCGAGTCGGTGATCACCATGGTCCTCGGTCTGTGGATGGTGAATGTGGTCTTCTTCTTTGGCCACCGTTTGCTTAACTTCCAGTCAGCGCGGGTGACTTATTTTGTTAACGCATCGCTGTTTATCTATCTGGTTCACCACCCGTTAACGCTGTTTTTCGGCGCATACATTACACCGCACATCACCTCCAACTGGCTTGGTTTTCTCTGTGGCCTGATATTTGTAGTAGGGATTGCGATAATTCTGTATGAAATTCATTTGCGCATCCCGTTACTGAAGTTTTTGTTCTCTGGTAAACCGGTTGTTAAGCGTGAGAACGATAAAGCACCAGCCCGTTAAGCCACATTTACAATAACCATTCCACGGGCAATATCGACGCCAGTCTGACCATAACCCGCTTCCAGAAACTGGTGGCGGGTTCTTTTTTGAGAATAATCTCTTTCTTTGCATGACGATCAACCCAGTTGATCCGTCCCCACCTGTCCAGACGGAGCTGCCAGGCCGCATCATACTGGCTCTGAATAAAGCGTTTATCAATTAACTGTGCCAGCGTTTCGCTCTCTATCACGAAGCCCATTTCAGTATTGAGCAATGTTGAACGCGGATCGAAATTGAAAGAGCCGATAAACACCGTTTTACCATCGATGCTAAAGGTTTTAGCATGCAGGCTGGCTCCGGAATTACCGGTTATGCCGCGATCGTGTAACGTACTACTTTGTTCACGCGTCGGCTTGAGTTCATATAATTCCACGCCATAGCGGAGCAATTTTTTGCGCCAGCGCGCGTATCCGGCATGGACGACAGCAACATCGTTAGCGGCAAGAGAATTGGTTAGGATCGCAATCTTTACCCCTTTTCTCACCATCCGTAAGAGTTGCGCCACACCTGCGCGTGTCGGTACAAAATAGGAAGAGATAATATCGATGCGTTCACTGGGTGAGCCCATGATATCGAACAGGCGCTGCGGTAACAGTGAATGCCGTTTTGCCTTGCCCTCCCCTTTCGCCGGATCATCACTTAATAAACGTGTCTTCGCCCAGATAAGCGGCAATGTTCCATCAACCAGATGATTTATAAATGGACTGGATTCCATTTTGCGTAAATAACGATGCGTCATGGCATCGTTATGCCAGGAGGCGGGTAACTCGATGCGATCCGCCATTTCACCCTCCGGGACATCCAGCACCTGCTGTAAGGGTGAAACCGATTTGCAATACCAGTAGCGGGCGAAATCATCGGCAACGTCCTCTACCACGGGTCCTATTGCCATGACATCTAAATCCGAAAAAAGTGGCTCCTCCCCTGCTCCAAAATAGGCATCACCAATATTTCGTCCTCCCACCAGGGTCACCACGCCATCGACAGTGAAACTTTTATTGTGCATACGGCGATTAAGACGGGAAAAGTCGGTGATATAACCAAGCGGACGCAGCAAGCGAAACGAGAAAGGATTAAAAAGCCGGACTTCAATGCGTGGATGACTGTCAAGCAAGCGTAAAATGTCGTCAAGTCCGGGCGTATTGTTGTCGTCCAGCAACAAACGGACGCGAACGCCACGCTTTGCTGCGGCTAACAGGGCGGAAAACAGTAACCGACCCGACATATCGTCCTGCCAGATGTAATACTGAACATCGAGCGTATGCTCTGCCATTTCGGCCAGACGATACCGGGCGGCAAACGCATCCAGACTTTTCTCCAGAGGAAAAAGGCCACACTGACCGGGATGTTGCGAACACAGTGGCAGCACCGCGCTCGCCAGCCGGGGCAAATCATTCATCTCCTTGTTGGGTAAGGAGTCTTTCGTAGAGGTGGGCGTTTTCTTCATCATAACAGACAAAGTATACCTGTTCGGGTAAAGCGTGACGGGTAATAAATTCTGAAACGGTTTTTACTGCGATTTCAGCCGCTGCCGCACGAGGGTAACCATAAACCCCAGTACTGATTGCAGGAAAAGCCACTGACGTATAGCTGTTTGCCGCCACCAGTCGTAGGCTATTGAGATAGGCATCCTGCAAAAGCTGGTCTTCGTTTTGTTCACCACCACGCCAGACTGGCCCGACGGTGTGCACTACGGCTTTAGCGGGAAGATCGCCTGCAAGCGTAATAACGGCATGCCCCGTAGGGCAATCGCCCTGCTGTTGCCTGACTTTTAAACAAGCATCCAGCAGGGCCGGACCCGCTGCGCGATGAATGGCCCCATCGACGCCGCCGCCTCCCATTAATGACGGATTAGCCGCATTCACAATCACATCAACGGCCAGTTTGGTAATATCACCCTGCACAACATGAATACGCGTTTTCATAACGCCTCCTTACACCTTCTTGTTTCTTAAGTGTACAGCAGGCTTTTTGGTTAAATCGCATTTTTCTGCTCAGCAACGTGAGTTGTTCAGAAACTTAGTTATATTCGATGTTCATTACAGCCAGCTTTTTCTGTTTATCAAGATACTGCACTTTTACTGAGGCTATTTGCGCGTTTTTGACATTGCGGTGATGCTGCCAACTTACTGATTTAGTGTATGATGGTGTTTTTGAGGTGCTCCAGTGGCTTCTGTTTCTATCAGCTGTCCCTCCTGTTCAGCTACTGACGGGGTGGTGCGTAACGGCA